>JBATTX010000001.1:0-4151 GCA_049670825.1 Arcobacteraceae bacterium
GAAATGTTGTTGAGAGTATGAGTAATATTATTGCAAAAACTGAAGAGATTTATGATTATGTAAAACAATACGATATGAATTATTTAGATCACTTTGATGTTATTCAAGCAACAGCAACAAGACTTGCAGATGATATCAATGCAAAAGGTATTTTAGCATTAACAAGTTCAGGGCAAAGTGCAATTAGAATGTCAAGATACAGACCAAAAACTCCAATTTTAGCTTTTGCTCATGAGAAAAAAACATTGAACTCTTTATGTATGGGATGGGGAATTGAACCAATTGATACAATCAAAGAGGGACAAGCTTCTAAAATGTTTTATAAGATGTTAAAAGCTTTAGATAAAAAAGTGTTACTAGACAAAAAAGGACCTTATGTTGCAACGGTAGGATATCCTGTAGGGATGCCTGGAAGCACAAATACTATTAAAATTTTAAATGAAAGTGAAATTGAGTACTACTTAAATTTAAAAGATAAAAAATAAATATATAGTAAAAGGGAGTAATTCCTTTTACTAACTTCTCTAACATAGTCTTCACCTTTAACAAATTCAATTTTAGATAAACACTCTTTATAAAAATAATAAATACTATAATTGTTAATGATTATGATAATAATTATTAGTTTCAATAAAAATTAAGTTTTTGTTAGTTAATATTCCATTAATATTTTATTCACTGATGAATTTAAAATATGATAAATACAAAGGAGTAAAGCAATGGAAGATAAAACGATTCAATCAAAAGATTTATTTGATAAAAATAAAACGATAACTATTACTCATGATGGACAATCATATTATCTAAGAATTACAAAAGCAAACAAACTAATTCTCACAAAATAATCAATAAAATAACCAGCTAGCCAACACAATATATTTATTTTCAAATAGCCAGCCAAACTATTAAATTTCGTACAAAAAAAAGGAAAAAAATGAAAATAAAAATTGCAAAAACAGTTGCTACACTTTTACTTGCACAAGCTGCACTTCTGGCAGACTCAACACAACAAACAGATTTAAATGTAAATGTATCTGCTTTTGATGCTCAAATAAATAGTATTACGTCTGCACAACTTGAAGAGGAACAAGCAAGTGATGTAAAAGACATTTTAAAATCAATTCCAAGTGTTACTGTTGATGGAAATGCAAGATATGGACAAAAAGTATATGTAAGAGGGCTTGAGGATAAATTTTCGAATATTACAGTTGATGGTGCTAAATTAGGTGGACAACTATTTCATCACTCTGGTGATCAAACTATTGATGCTTCATTATTAAAAATAACATCTGTAGAACTAGGGCCTAACTCTGCTTTAAGTGGATCAGGTGTTATTAATGGTTCGTTCTCTTATGAAACTAAAGATCCAAGTGATTTTTTAAAAGAGGGTGAAACATTTGGTGGTAAAATCTCATTAGGATATCAAAGTGCCTATGAAAGACAAACAGGCACTGTTGCAGTTTTTGGAAAAATAAATGATAAGTTTGAGTTTGTAGGAATGGGTACAGTATCTAAAGATGGTACACTTCACCTTGGAAATGATGAGGATGTAAAATCAAAAGCCAGTAAACTACAAAGTGGACTTTTAAAACTAGTATTTAAAGCAGATGATTATAATACCTTTAAACTCTCATATAATAAATATAAAGATGGGGGAAATAGACAGTTAACGGGAGAAAAAGTTGGAACAGAAGATGAAGACCAAAGATACAACTCAATCACAAGAGAAACATACACTTTAAATTATGAATATAGACCACAAAATGACCTTATCAATCTAAAAGCCAATGTTTATACAAATGAACAATATTTAGATAGAGAAGGTGCAACAGCAGCAGATGCATCAACAAAATATTTGAATAAAACATCAGGATATGATTTCAGAAATACTTCTCTTTTTGATTTGCATAAAGTAACGTATGGTTCAGACTATACACAAGAGGAACAAGAGATTGAAGGACAAACCAATATTGAGGGTGGAAAGATAGATAATAAGGGGCTGTATGTAGAAGATGAAATCGTACTTAATGATTTAACGTTAACTTTAGGTGCACGATATGATAGACATGAGTTGGGTGGAATTTATGATGGAACATTCACACAACTCTCACCTAAAATGAAATTAAAATATCAGGCAACTAATAATTTAACTTTAAAAAGTGGATATGGACATATTTTTAAAGGTCCATCATTGGGTGAGACTTTAATGCTTAATTCGTCTATTACACAAAGTGAAGATACAAAAGCACAAACGGGTGATAACTTCGAGATTGGATTTGATTATGATTTAACAACAGCATTAGATGCGGACAATTCTGTTTTTGGATTTAATGTATATAGATACAATGTAGATAATTATGCACATACTACAAAAAACAATTCACTTAATAGTCAAAGCGATATGTTACTATGGGGACTTGAATCAATGTTTTCATATAACAAAGATAAATTTGGTTTAAAACTAAGTCATACCTATACAGATGGTGAGGAGAAAAATTTAGCTTCAGGAGTTACTTTTGATCCTAAAACATCAAAGATTCATGTATTTAAATTTGGATTGAATTACCAAGTTACACCAGAGTTGAAGTTTAATTATAATGGTCAAGCAGTTCCTGGAAATGATTATACAACATATTCAACAAGAAATTCAACTCTTTCAACAAATAAAAGAGCTGGGTATTCTGTGCATGATATAAACTTTACATTAAAACCAACTACTTTAAAAAATACAACTTTAAATTTTGGAATAGGAAATATATTTAATAAAGCGTATGTTAGACATACAGCGTTTGGTTCACAAACATCAAGCACAAACAAATCATATGAGGTTGGAAGAAACTTTAAGTTCCAAGTTGCATATAGATTTTAATGGTAAAAAGAATAGATAACAAGAAGGTAGCGGAAACGCTACCTTTTTTATTAGGTATAAAAATGAAATACAATATAGATACTAATAATACTCATTATCATTTTGTTAATAATTCATTAAAATAACTATGTTAAAATTCAAAAAAAGAAAAAAGAGAGAGAATATGTACAAAAAAAATTGGTTTAAAATACACTTGATTTTAGGAGTAACAGCAGGTGTTATTTTACTTATTATTGGTCTTACAGGATCAATTTTATCTTTTGAAAAAGAGATATTAGATGTGGTAAATAAAAAAAGTTATATAGTAGAGGTACCTCAAACTCAAAAACTAACTACATCACAATTACTTACACAATTTAAAGAGAAGTTTCCAAAAGCAAAAATAAATGGAATTACCTTTTCACAAGCTAAAGATAGTTCGGTGATTATTAATATTGCAGGGGAAGGTAAATCTGCAAGAAGAGGTATCAACTATTATGTAAATCCTTATAATGCTGAGATCCTTCCAAGTATACAAGGGCATGGTTTTTTTAAATTTATCGAAAATATTCATAGACGACTAGCTATGGGTGAAGTTGGAAAACAAATCGTTGGTGCTAGTACATTGTGTTTATTTTTATTGATGTTTAGTGGTGTGTATCTGTATTGGAAAAAGATGAAAAAGTCCTTTTTCAAAAGTTTTACTTTTAGTTTTGATTCAAAAGGAAGAGGATTTTTAGCTTCTATTCATAGTAGTCTAGGTCTTTGGGTAATTCCTATGTATTTAGTTGTTTCTATTACTGGGCTTTATTGGTCATATAGTTGGTTTAATGCAGGACTTTACAAAATTGCAGGTGTAGAGAAACCACAAAGAATGAAAAGAGATACAAATACACAACGAGCTGATAAAAATCAGAAGGGAGTTTCATATAATGAGATTGAAAATGTAGTTACACTTTTTAATCAAAATGTTCCAGAGTATGAAAAAGCAAATTTAAAATTCAGTTCGAAAAAAGGTGTATATACTATTAATTATATAGATGAATCTTCAACACACTTAAGAGCAAGAAATACAATGATGATAAATACTCATTCAAATACAATCCAAAGTAATGAAAAGTTTATTGACCTACCACTGAATGAGCGTCTTATGAAAAGTATATATGCATTACATACAGGTGAATATTTTGGATTAACTGGAAAAATAATAATGTTTATATCCTCTTTATTAATGGTACTATTTACTGTAACTGGTGTGATGATGTATCTTAAAAGAAAAAAAAGTGTTAGAAAATAAGGAGTA
>JBATTX010000002.1:0-2640 GCA_049670825.1 Arcobacteraceae bacterium
AGAGCAAGCTTTTGAGTTGATTGCTTTAGCAAAAAAAATGATTCCAAATGCACACAAAATTATGGTTGCAGGTGGAAGAGAACTTATGTTTGGAGAAGATGAATACAAAGTATTTGAACACGGTGCAAATTCAATAGTAATTGGTGATTATTTAACAACTACTGGAAAAAATGTTTTAAATGATTTAGCAGATTTAGAAAAGCTTGGCTACAAAATAGCTGCAACTTGTGAAAAATAAGAAAGTACATAACAAATGAATAATGAAATAGCAATTATTATAACCTTATCATTAATCATCTTTTCATCTCCTCTTATCTCTAAGATTATTAAAATACCTACTATACCTATTGAAATTTTTCTCGGTTCATTGGCTACTTCATTTGCTTTTATTCAAGCAAACTATGTATTTACACTTGTCGCAGAACTTGGCTTTTTGTATTTGATGTTTTTAGCTGGATTGGAAGTTGATTTAAAAAAGTTACTAAAGATATCTCCTGATCTTTTGAAAAAAGGGTTGCTTTATTCTCTGTTACTCTATGCTTTTGCAGCTGTTTTTACTTGGAGTTTTAGTATTTCCAATATTTTTATAGTGACACTACCTCTTATTTCTATAGGACTTTTAGCTGTGTTAAAAAAAGAATATGGTGATGCTCCTTGGTTAGATTTAGCATTTACAGTTGGACTAATAGGTGAGATTATCTCTATTATTGTTTTGGCTGCTGTGAGTGCTGGTTTAGAGTATGGAATGGGAAAAGAGTTTTATGAAAATCTTTTTTCTTTGGGAATTGTATTTGTTGTAATGATTGCCTTGTATTATTTCTTCCATAATCTTATATGGTGGTATCCTGAACTTAAAACGTATCTAATGCCAAAAAATGATAATCAAGAGCAAGATATACGTTTCTCTATGAGTATCTTCTTCTTAATGATTGCCGTTATGTTGTATCTTCATTTAGAAGTTGTTCTTGGGGCATTTATTGCTGGGGTATTTATCACTACATTTTTTGAGCATAATAAAGAGCTTCCTCATAAGCTAGAGCATTTTGGTTTTGGTTGGTTAGTTCCTATATTCTTTGTGTGGATTGGTACATCGTTTGAATTAAAATCACTCTTTCTTCCAAATTTAATAACTACAGCTTTATTAATAACATTTGGAATGATTCTGATAAGATTTTTGAGTTCATTGGTATTTATCAAAGAGATCTCTTTAAAGGGAAGTACTTTGATGGCATTGTCTCATTCTATGCCTCTTACACTTATAATTGCAGTTGCAACACTTGCGTTACACAATCAAAGTATTAGTAAGTTTTATTATTTTGCTTTTATTTTAAGTGCAATATTTGAAGTTATTATTTGTATGATATTTATACGATTACTAAATAAAAAAGAGGGTGAAAAAAAACAATATGGAAAGTAAAATGAAAAAGCATTTGAGTTATAGATTTATGCCGATGATTATATTATCATACCTATTTATAAATTTATATCTTATAATGATTGGGTCTACGTGGTGTAAAAGTGAAGGTTGTGAGGTAAGTAAAAGTTTACTTAAAATTGAACAAACTGATCTTTATACGTTAGCAATTATTGCATTTGGGGTATTACTTTTAATAGGATTAAAAATTTTAAAAACAGATTCAGAAAAACTCAAAGAATTATACAAATTGGGTGTTTTTGCAATTATGATTTGTGAGACTATATTTTTGAGTTATTTATATTTTAAGACAGAAACACTTTGTATTAGTTGTTTTATTTTTTATGTTTTAGTGATTATAAATTATCTGCTGATTGATGTAAAAGATAAAAAAGTTTTTATTATATTTTTTATTATTGCTGCATTGGGTCTTTTAAAACTTGATGTAAATACAAAATCAAATCCTAGTATTAGTTCAAAATATACACTTCTTCAATCTCCTACTTGTGAGCATTGTAAAAAAGTAAAATCATTTTTAAAAGAAAATAAAATAGAGTATAGTAAAGAAGAATACTCCAAATATAGTGGTTTATTTAGTTCACTTAATATCACCAAAATACCTGTGATGATTGTAAAGAAAAATGAAAATAATCTTTTGATTTTAAATGGAGTAACTGAAATATTAGAGTATCTTACATTAAACGACTTACAAACTACTACTTCAAAACAAGAAGTAATACCATCTTCACAAAACACTCAAATTTCACTTGAACAAAAAGAGGGTTGTGAGATAGACTTCTTAAAAAATGAGTTAGAAAACTGTAAATAGTAGTTTTCTAACTGTACTAAATCACTATCCAATCATAAAAATATAGATTAAACATAAAATTTAACCTATATTTTATAAAAAGTCACACTAAAGCCACAATATTTTCATATTATTCTTCTATATAAAAACAAGGAGATAGTATGTTAAGTCAAAGTATGAAAATTGCGTTACCAATATTAGTTGCAATTATTATAGCTGTATTACCAACGCCAGAGGGATTAGCTGTAAATGCTCAATACTTTTTTGCAGTATTTTTAGGGGTGATTGTTGCTCTGATTTTGGAACCAATCCCAGCAGCTCTTGTAGGGCTAATTGGTGTTTCATTTAGTGCTGCATTTGGTTTAGTAGGTGAAACTGCAAAAGCGAATAGAGATTGGGCTTTAAGTGGATTCTCAAA
>JBATTX010000003.1:0-10270 GCA_049670825.1 Arcobacteraceae bacterium
CTTTGTAAGTTATTTGGACTGTAACCATAGCCACTTAACTGCTCTAAACTTAATGCATTATTTATTTGGCTAGAGTTTAATGATGAGGCAAAAGTCATAATTCCAGAACCACTTGTGTCAAAGCCATTTAAACCATATTCTATACCGATATTTTGTGTTTTTTTCTCACTTATTTCTATAATCTTAGCTTGAACGTATACTTGTTGTTTTGCTACATCTAATTCTTCAATAAGCTTAATAAATGGGGATATTTTTTCTTTTTGACCTTTTAATACAATTGCATTGGTATCTTTAAATTGTGCTATTTTAACTGAATTTGTATCCTGCGTAGATACTTTGAGATTTTTAATGATTTCTAAAATAGCACTTGCTTTTGTATTTTTAAGATATACGACTTTGATGTTTTCTTTATTGTTTATACTTACTATATTTAAAATATTATTTTTTTCAACTATTTCAAAACCTTTTGATTCTAATATAGTTTTTAGTAAATCTAAAACTTCATCTTTATAAATAGGCTTATTTGAGATGAAATCAACTTTTCCAGTAATTTTTGTAGAGATTAAAATATTTTTATTAATTATTTTAGAAGTGATTTTAATAATATTATTTAAAGAAAGGTTATTGAAATTTGCATTGATAATCTCCCTTGCATGAAGATTATTTGATAAAAGTAGATATATCAGTAACAGAAGTGTTTTTTTCATCGTATTTTTACTTTTTTTACTTTATTGATTTTGTAGATACTTGAAGCTTGTTTTTCTTTGAATCCCTCTTTGGTATCAACAAGTACATCGCTATTTAAAGTTGCATAGTTTATTTCAAAGTTATTTTTCGTTTTATTTGCCGAGGTTGAATACATAATATGAAATTTTTTTAAAAAGTTTTGGTGTTTAGAATCTATATCTACAACTCGAAAAGCTAATTTATTTGGATAGATTATTGTAGTTGTTTTTGCCTGACGAATAAATTTCTTATGTTTTTGAGGTATACGAACAAACTTTTTTAATGTTCTGTATTTATCAACAACTTGTAAAATTTTTTGATTTGGGTCTCTTTGTTTGGCACTACAAAGTTTTTTATCATCTTGAGATAAAAAACCTACTGTAGTGTCTGTTTGAGTAAGATATACTAACGAGGAGTTCAACTGCAATCTTTCAGTATTACAGTAAAAACTCTTGTATTGATTTAGGAACTAGCCCATTTGCATCTTTTATAGCTTCTATAGCTTTAACTGAAGCTAGTGCACCAGCTACTGTTGTAAAATATGGTACATTCATTCTTAGAACTGTACGTCTAATTTGTAGTCCATCATCTTTACTGATCTCTTCACCATCACTTGTATTAATAGCCATTACAATCTCTTCATTCATAAGACTATCTACAATGTTTGGTCTACCTTCACTAACTTTTAAAACTTTTTCACAAGGGATTCCTGCTTCATTGATGATATTATAAGTACCACCAGTTGCAACAATATCAAAGCCAGCATTTTCAAGTCCTAAAGCGATTTGTGGTGCAAACTCTTTATCTAAATCAGCAAGAGAAATGAATACTTTTCCACCAGTTGATGGTAAGTTATTTTTAGCTGCACTTTGCGCTTTTGCAAATGCTTTTCCAAAATCATCACTAATACCCATAACTTCACCTGTAGATTTCATCTCAGGTCCTAAAATAAGGTCAGCACCACTTAATTTATTAAATGGGAAAACAGCTTCTTTAACTGCAACATGCCCTTTTAACATAGGAAGTAATAAGTTTTCTCTAGATGGGTTTGTAACATTTACAATTTTTTCATCTTTATCATATGCTTTTAATGCATCTCTTAAAGACTCTCCCCACATAACTCTAGTAGCCACTTTCGCTAAAGGAATACCTGTAGCTTTAGAAACAAATGGTACAGTTCTAGAAGCTCTAGGGTTTACTTCAATTAAGTAAATTTTACCATGGTGAATCGCATATTGTGTATTCATAAGACCAACAACACCAAGCTCTAAAGCCATAGTTTTAGTTTTTTCCTCAACCTCTTTTAAAATTGCAGGAGATAAACTAACTGGTGGTAAACTACAAGCTGAATCACCAGAGTGAATACCAGCTTCTTCAATATGTTGCATAATTCCACCGATGTAAACATCAGTTCCATCAGTGATACAATCTACATCAAGTTCAATTGCTCTATCTAAAAATTTATCAACAAGAACTGGTGCATCATTTGATACAGAAACAGCTTCTGCCATATATTTTTTTAATTCATCGTCATTATATACAATCTTCATACCTCTACCACCAAGTACAAATGATGGTCTTACTAGTACTGGATATGTAACTCTATTTGCAATCTCTAATGCTTCATCTAAAGTAACAGCAGTTCCATTGTCTGGTTGTAAAAGACCTGCTTTTTCTACAAATGTTGAGAATTTTTTTCTATCTTCAGCTAAATCAATAACTTCAGCTGTTGTTCCTATAATTTTACCACCAAAGTCATGAATAGCATTAGCTAATTTTAATGGAGTTTGTCCACCAAAATGTACAATGATTCCATCTGGTTGTTCTGTTTCAATTACACTTCTTACATGTTCAAAATCAATTGGTTCAAAATATAATACATCTGATGTATCATAATCTGTTGATACTGTTTCTGGATTACAGTTATACATAATAGTTTTTACACCCATTTCATTTAGTGCAAAACTTGCATGACAACAACAGTAATCGAACTCAATACCTTGACCTATTCTATTTGGTCCACCACCGATAATTAAAACTTTTTTCTCATCTGATTTAGGTGTATCTATTTTTGGTAGTGTTGTAATATTTGTACTTGAATATAAGTAAGGAGTAAGTGCTTTAAACTCTGCAGCACAAGTATCAACTTCATTGTACTCTAAGTTTATGCCTAGATTTTTTCTTGATTGATAAACATCTTCCTCTTTTGTCCCAATTAGTTTTGCAATCATCACATCAGAGAAACCATAAGTTTTTACTTTTCTTAATAGTTCAGCATCTGTTAATATAGATTCTTTTGATTCTTTAATTTTACACTCTGTATTATAAATAGTTCTAAATTGGTCTAAGAACCAAGGATCAATAGCACAAAGTTCAAATAACTCTTCGTTTGTTAATCCTTCTCTGTATCCTTGCATTAAGAATAAGATTCTTTTTTCATTTGGTCTTCTAATCTCTTTTTTGATGAAATCTAAACTTCCTTTAACTTCATCAAATCCTGATAATCCAGTCTCTAAACTACAAAGTGCTTTTTGCATAGACTCTTTAAATGTTCTACCCATTGCCATAACTTCACCAACAGATTTCATACCTGTAGAAAGTGTAGAGTTAGCTAGTGGAAATTTTTCAAATGTAAATCGAGGAATTTTTGTTACAACATAATCAATTACTGGTTCAAAAGAAGCTGTTGTACCAGTGATGTCATTTTCAATTTCATCTAGTGTAAATCCAACAGCTAACAACGTAGCAATTTTTGCAATAGGATATCCAGTTGCTTTTGATGCAAGTGCAGAAGATCTAGAAACTCTTGGGTTCATCTCAATTACAATCATTCTTCCAGTTTTTGGACAAATTGAGAACTGTACATTTGATCCACCAGTATCAACACCAATCTCTCTTAAAATATCAAAAGAAGCATTTCTCATATTTTGATATTCTTTATCTGTAAGTGTAAGAGCTGGTGCAACAGTGATACTATCTCCTGTATGTACACCCATTGGGTCTAAGTTTTCAATTGAACATACGATGATACAGTTATCTTTGTTATCTCGAATAACTTCCATCTCATATTCTTTCCAACCTAACATAGATTCCATAATTTCAATCTCGTTAATTGGACTTGCATCGATACCCTCTTGTGCAAGTTTTTTGAATTCTTCCATGTTATAAGCTACACCAGAACCACCACCAGCTAGTGTAAATGAAGCTCTTGAAATTACAGGAAATCCAATCTCTTTTGCTTTTTCCATAGCTTCTTCAACATTATATGCATTTGCACTTTTTGGTAAATCCATACCAATTTTTATCATAGCTTCATTAAATAAGTGTCTATCCTCACCTTTTTTAATTGCATCAGGATGAGCACCAAGGAATTCAATACCTTCTAACATCCCTTTATCATACATAGATGTTGCTACGTTTAATGCAGTTTGTCCACCCATTGTTGGAAGAATGGCATCTATTTTTTCTATTTCTATGATTTTTGCTATCATATCTTCCGTGATAGGTTCGATATATGTTTTATCTGCGAATTCTGGGTCAGTCATAATCGTAGCTGGATTAGAATTGATTAAAACAACTCTGTAACCTAACTCTTTTAATGTTTTTGTTGCTTGAGTACCAGAATAGTCAAATTCACACGCTTGACCAATTACAATAGGACCAGACCCTATTAATAATATAGACTTTATATCTTCTCTTTTTGGCATTATTAAATTTCCTTATTTTATTGTAAAATTTGATGATTATAGCTTGAAAATGCTTAAAAATCGATTAGGCAAATTTACCCTATTTTGTCATTTTGGTAGGGCAAATTTTTGATGGTTAAAATCTCCATCTTCATTAAAGAAAAAGTAGTTTAATGTATCTTTTTTAATCTTTAAATCAGCAAGATGTCTTAGTGCTAAATTTGATTGAAAAGATGCAATATACATAACAATAGGAGCTGCGATTCCTCCTGGTTTGTGATCTGTTACATTAAATACACTTTCAAAGTCAGCATTTTCGAAAAAACATACTTGACCATGAAATGACTCAACACTTGCATATATCCAAGGGATGTTTTTATTTTTTGAAAAGGCATTGATTTTTGCTCGAACTGGTAAATTATCTGTTGCATCTAAAATTAAATCATAATAATCATCAGTAAAACTAAATGTATCAAAATCTGTATCAAAAGCTGTTACTTCAACAAATGGATTTCTTGATTCGACTAGTTCTTTCAGAACCTCACATTTGAGTTTCCCTTCATCACCAACTTTAAAACCAATTTGTCTATGAATATTATGCACACCAACTGTGTCAAAATCAACTAAATCAATGTGCCCTATTCCACTGCTTCCTAACGCAATAGCTAAACTACATCCGAGTCCACCACAACCAATAATAGCAATTTTTTTTGTTTTTAAGGATTCTTGAGTTGATTCACCCCAGAGTTGTATTTGTCTGTTAAAATAATTTTTTTCATCTTCAGTCATGATATATCCATCTCTTTTTTATTTTTAAAGTGGAAACTATATCATTTTTTTATTTTTATTCTCTTTATCTTTTGGAGTTAGTATGGCTATAAAATGAGTTAAAAAATTATAAAATATCCTATGAGTACTATAGATATGATAATCACTAGGTCATATTTTATAATAAAACTTTCTTTTTTATTTTTATTAAATGACCAATCATTTATATGAGAAGGTAAGTTTGTTTTCATGGCGCTGTACCTTTTTTATTTAATTTAATAGATTGTAACAATCCAATTCTTAAATTTAGCTAAATGTTGTTTGAAATTACTAATTTATTTTCTGCTACAATTAATCATGACAAATTTAAACATAAAAATAGAAGAGTTAATCGATGCAAAAGCTCCAGATTTTCAAATTGCTAAAGTTATTAAACAAGAGATAAAAGAGTATTTAACTTCCTTAGATGTTATTTTTAAGAACTCTAGTGGAAAAGATTTTTTAGTAAAGCATACAAAACAAATTGATGAATTTATAAAAATCATTTACAAATATCTTTTACGAAAACATTTTGGTTCTTATTTACCGATGACCAATTATATACCTATTACTATTATAGCTCTGGGAAGTTTTGGAAGAGAACAATTATGTGTATATAGTGATATTGATATTATGCTTTTATATGATGAAGTTCCAGGATTTAATATTAAACCAATTTTAGAAGAGTTTGTTTTACTTGCTTGGGATAGTGGACTTAAACTAGGAAGTCGTGTACATAATATTGATGAAATAGACAAAGAGGTACGAACAGATGTGACTATTAAAACATCTATTTTAGAATCACGTCTTATTTATGGTTCAAAACATTTATGGTTTAAATTTGAATATAAACTAACACAAATAAGAAAGTATAATCGAAAAGAGTTTGTAGAAGAAAAAATAGCCGAACACAAAACAAGACTTTTAAAAAATCCTTTAAATATGCAACCAAACATAAAAGATGGGTATGGTGGTATGAGAGAATCTAATATGCTCTTTTGGATGGCAAATATCACTTATGGTGTAACAAGTACTAAACAATTGAGTGGAAAAGTATTTACAGATGAGGAATACAAAAAATATGCTATAGCATTAGAGTATATTTTTAGAGTACGAAGTGCTTTACATCTTATATCAAAAAAGAAACTAGATATTGTAACTTTTGATATATTACCCGAGTTGAGTGATTGGTTAGGTTTTAGTGATACTTTACGTTATGTAAAAGAGAGACAATGTATGTCCAAGATACTTGATTCTTTACATATTATTCATCATTTTACAGTATTAATGACAAAAAAGATCACTAGAAGATATGTATATGGTTTTGAAAATATTAAAACATTAAAAGAGAACAGACTTGAAAAAAATCTTTATTACTGTGATAAAAAGATATATACTTCATTTCATAATAAACCTAAAAAACTCAATTTATTTTTAAAAGAGATTGTAGCATTACCTACAGATGTGGAAAAATTTGACGCATCGTACGTATTTTATGCAGCCAATACAATTTTACCAACAAAAACAAATGATGTAACAAAGGCATTAATAGTAAATATTTTACAAAAAGAAAATATTTATCCAATTATAAAACTTTTGTACAACTCTTCATTATTAGTTGAGCTGATCCCTACTTTAAAAATGATAATCAATCAACCACAGTTTGATGGATATCATAAACATCCAGTAGATGTACATAGTATGAAGACATTATACCATCTACAAAATATTGAGGATCCTTTTTTACAAGTGATGTATAGTAAACTTAATGCAAATCAAAAGTTTGTATTACGACTTGCAGCATTTTTCCATGATTGTGGAAAAGGAAGAGGAAGAGATCATCATATTGTTGGACAAAATTTATTTAAAAAGTTTGCAAAATCATTAAAGATAAGTGATGAAAACATCAATTTAGCATCTACTCTAATACGATATCACAATATGATGAGTAAAGTAGCAACTACTGAGGATATCTACTCTCAAGATACTATTTTAGCTTTTACAGGTCTTATTCAAACACATGAAGCGTTACGACTTTTATATATTTTAACTTATGCGGATATATGTTCAGTAGATCGAAAACTATATAAAAGCTCTACAGCATCATTATTAAAAGAGTTGTATTTACAATCTATTCCAGCATTTGATAATAAAGAGTTGTTACAAATAAGTACAAGACGAGTTGCAAAAGAGAATGCAATCAAAAAAAATAAACTCTTTTTAGAATGTTCACGATTAATGCAGAAAAAAATTCTACACATAGAATCAAATCAGATGTATCTAAAATATAAAGCACAAGATATCATTAGAATTGCAAAACGAGCTAAAGATGCTGTTGATTGGGATTATACAATCTCAAATAAAGAAACACTTTCTATTAAAATTACAAGAGCCGTACCTTTAAATCTTGGTTATCTACTAGGAAAAATGCAGTTTTTAAATATTGTATCTATGGGAATTTACAAACTATTTGATGATAAAAAGTTTTTTGAAATAGCATTTAACGAAAAACTTGATGCTGATGATCTTCCTTTTGTTGAAGAGATTATCAAAGATTCCTTTGATATGTCAAAAGATATCAAACTTAATAAACCAACAATTTCAAAAGATGAAATATCCATAGATTGTAACCACACAGATACCTTGGCATTGATGAAAATTAATACGAAAGATCAAAAAGGGCTTTTCTCTTATATTGCCAAAACATTTGATGACTTTGGTGTAGAGATAAATAGTGCAAAAATTCAATCAATAAGAGGAAAAGCAAACGATTTAATACTTATTTCTCGTGAAGGACATTTTTGTGACAACAAAGAAAAACTTTTAGAACTTCTTACAAATCAATAGCACTTTGCTATTGATTCTTTTCTCTTAATTCCAAATAAACTATATTATAACTTAAATGATTATGCAATTAACAAATAATTAACATCTTAAAGATACTCTTTGCTTTGAAAATTGAAAAAAAGGTAAAGTTTATGAATAAAAAAATATGTCTATCTCTTGCATGTGTGTTTGCACTCAATGCAATGGCTGAGGATCTAGGTCAAATTGAAGTGGTTCAAAAGGTTAATAATACTGTTGTGAATGATGTAAGTACTCAAGAGATTAAAAGTGCAGATTTAGCTGAAGCTTTAGCTAAAAATATACCTTCAGTGTCTATTGTAAGAAGAAGTGGTATTGCAAATGATATTATTCTAAGAGGTCAAAAAAAAGATAATATCAATATTTTAATAGATGATGCAAAAATTTATGGAGCTTGTCCAAATAGAATGGATCCCCCTACTTCACATGTATTATCAAATAACATTCAAGATGTAGAAGTTATTGAGGGACCTTATGATGTAGAGAACTTTGGAACATTAAGTGGAATGGTAAAAGTTAAAACAAAAGAACCAACAAAAGAGTTCAAAGGTGAAGTAAATCTTAATGCTGGAAGTTTTGGGTATAAAAAAGTAAGTGCAACTGTAAGTGGTGGCACAGATAAATATAAATTATTACTTTCTACTTCTATAGAAAATGGAGATCAGTACGAAGATGGAGATGGTAATGATTTCTTAGCACAACAAATTAAAAAAGGTGTAGCAACAGCAAATCAATATACAAACAATGATGAGGAAGCGTTTGAGAAAAAAACACTCTTAGGAAAAGCGATTATAAATATTAACGATGATTCAGAACTGAAATTATCATATACAGCAAATAGAAGCGACAATGTACTTTATCCAAATACTCCTATGGATGCTGATTATGATGATTCAAATATCTATACAATAGGTTATACAGCTAGAAATCTTGCCAATTTATCAAAAAAATTAAATCTTGAATATTATTACTCTGATGTAGATCATCCTATGAGTACAAAACTTAGAAACAATGGTGCTGTAAATTACAACACTAATCATATGAAATCTTCTATTTGGGGAACAAAACTCAAAAACAGTATGGAAATTGCAGATTCATTAGTGACTGTAGGAGTTGATACAAGTGTTCGAAACTGGAAAGGTGAAAGTTATAAGACTACTGTAGCAACAGGTGTTACAACTACTCCTACTACAACATTAGCATCAACAGATACAACGAATAAAGCACTTTTTACAAAGATTGAAAAATCATTTGGAAACTTAACAATAGAAACAGGTGCTAGATATGATTATACAGATGTGGATTCAATTGATCTAACTAAAACGGATAGAAATTACCAATCACTCAATGCAAATATATTTGCTGTATATAAAGCTGATCCTGATACAAAATATTTTGCGGGACTTGGTAAATCTTCAAGAGTACCAGATGCAAGAGAGTTATACTATAGTACTACAAATAACAATTTAGATGATACAAAAAATTATGAAGTTGACTTAGGTGTTGAGAAAAATATTGGAGATTTTAATTTTAAAACTAAACTATTTTATTCTGAATTAAAAGACTATATCTATAATACTGGAACATTTACAAACATCGATGCAAAAATATATGGTATTGATATAAGTGGTTTTTATATAATGAGTGACTCTTTTTCTTTAGACTATGGAGTTGCCTATCAAAGAGGGAAAAAAGATGGGGACTATGCAGATAAAGATTTAGCTGAAATCACACCATTAAAAACAAATATAGCGTTAAATTATGAACTTAATAAAGCGAAGTTTACAACAGAAGTAGTAGCTGTTGATAGATGGGATAATTATGATGGTTCAGCAAAAGAGCAAGAGTTAGCTGGATATGCATTGGTAAATTTAAAATATACAAATCAACTACATAAAAACTTTGGATTTACTATAGGACTTGACAATATATTTAATAAAACATATGCATCAACAAATACTTATCAAGATATAACTTATGTAGCAACAGGAGGAGAGAGAGTTTTACTAAATGATCCAGGAAGATATGGATACGTTAATCTAAAATTTTCATTCTAAATAAAAACAAAATTTACAAAACCTAGTGTTTTGTAAATTTTATTAAATCTTCTGTAGTAACAACATTTTCAGGTAATCTTTCCAAACAAACCTCAAGTATTTTTTGTGTACTTAACGCATCGCTAAAGG
>JBATTX010000004.1:0-13977 GCA_049670825.1 Arcobacteraceae bacterium
TTATTAGACTTTGAAATTTTAGAAAGTGAAGAGATTGATGATTTTGAAATCGTTAAAAACTTTATCATTAAAATTAGGTCATACGGTTGCCAAATAGGTGTCGATGATTTTGGTGCAGGATATTCAAACTTTAATATGCTAGAAGCTCTCAATGTAGACTTCGTAAAAATCGATGGTTCATTAATTAGAGAGATTGATACATTACCAAAACATGCTTTAATTGTTGAAACTATCTCAGATTTTTGTACTAAACTTGGAGTAAAAACTGTAGCTGAATTTGTAAGTAGTGAAGAGATTTACCAAAAAACAAAAAGTTTAGGTATAGGATATATGCAAGGTTGGCATTTTGGAAAAGCTATAAGTAAAGAAAAAATTTAATTTTCGTTACTTATTCCAGTTTTCGATTATCTCTTTTTTATTGTATAAAGAAGCTTTAATTAAAGAGCTTCGTGCAATAGAAACTAACTGTTCAGAGGCAATTTCTAAATTATCATTTACTATAAAATAATCATACTTATCAATATATTCAATCTCTATTTTTGCATTTGATATTCTTTTTTCTATCACATCTTTAGAATCTGTATCTCTTGTGTATAATCTTTTTTCCAATTCAGTAATTGTTGGTGTAGTTATAAAAACAGTTGTAGTGATATCTTTTAACTTTTCAATCACTTGTTCAAAACCCTGAACATCAATATCAAAAATAACTAGTTTTGAATCTTCTAATGCTTTGTTGATTGGTTTTAATGATGTTCCATAATAGTTTCCATGAACTTCTGCCCACTCTAAAAAATTTCCATCATCAATATCTTGAATAAACTCCTCTTTGGAAACAAAATAGTAGTCTACTCCATCTTGTTCTCCAACTCTAGGAGCTCTTGTAGTTGTTGATATAGAGAAATAATAGTTATCTATAACTTTGTATACCTCTTTTAATAAAGAGCTTTTACCGCAACCACTAGGTCCTGATAATAACAGTATTGCACCTTTGTTGTAAAGATTATTCACTTTCTGTTTTTCCTAATTTAATTTGTAAGTTTATCTCATAACCATCTGTTAAAGAATCAATAATATCTTGATCTAGTTTATTTAATAATGGCGTTAATTCATCTAATTCAAAATTATTCAAAAGTACTTTTATTGGTTTATTATCAAATTTACTATAGATGTCATTTACTGCATTTACTTCATCGATTGCCTGATCAATAATCGATGATAAATCCATCCATTCATTATCAACTTTATCATCACTAAAATCATTTTTTCGAATGTTCTCTGTTGTCATGATATTTTGAATATTAGAAAGCTCTTTTGTATCTAAAATTCCACCACCATTCAGTGCTGCAAAAGAGACAATACTATCATCATTTTCCTCTTCCATATCAAAGGCAATATCATCAGCTAAACTTTCAAGATATTCAACAGCTGGTTCAGCATCTTCTTCAAAATCATCATCTTCAACTTCTATATTTGAAATATACATCTTTGAATTGTTTCTTTTTTTAAGAACTTCCAATTGTGTTTCTAAAATAGTTTCCAGTGAAGATGGTAAAAATGGCAAGGGTATTATAAAATCATTCGCACTACCAAAAGGTAGCTCTTGTTTTGTTATTGCACCAATAAGTTTTGTGTATGATTTCATAATATTAAATCTATCATCAATAAAGTCATTATCAATAATAATAATATCTACTTTATGATCTATTTGTGCTTCATGTAAAACCTCTAAATCAATATGTAGTTTTTTACAAACTAAAGTAAAAATTTGTATAATAATTGGTTTTTTTGATACTAAGATTAGGCTTTTACTCATAATATTTCCGATCAATCATTATTTAATTTGCTCCAATCTATACTCATTTAGTTTATATATCCTATCACACTTATTAGCAATCACATTCTCATGGGTTACCATAATAAGTCCAGCATCATTTTTTTTCACGTAATCAAACAAAACATTCATAACTTCATCAGCGGTCTGAGTATCTAAATTACCCGTAGGTTCATCTGCAAATATTATTTTTGGTTGCTTAACCAAAACTCTTGCACATGATAGTCTTTGTTGCTGACCACCGCTAAGTTCACCAATACCTTGTGTCATTACATGGTCTATATTTAAATTTTTTAACAAATCTTCATCAATTTTATTTCCACTTAGAAGTTCTGAAATTTTCAAATTTTCATTTGCATTAAAGCCTCTAAACAAATAGTGAGTTTGAAATATTATCCCAAAATCATTTCGTCGTATTTTTAAAAGTTCATTTTTTGATAAATTAAATATATTTTTATTATTGTAGTACACTTCACCTTTATTTGGAATCAATAAAGTTGAAAATATATTTAGTAAAGTTGATTTTCCACTACCACTTACTCCGATTATTGCAATCGTTTCACCTTTGTGTAAAGAGAGATTTATATCTTTGAAAAGGGGATAATCAAAATCATGAGAGACAGCCCTTACTGCAAGTAAGGGCTCATTTGAATTAGCTTCATTTTCTTTAATTTCAGTCATAATCCAAATACTAAACTAAATAGTAGCTATTTAGCCATTTGTGCAGCTACTTCAGCTGCAAAGTCTTCTTCTTTTTTCTCAATTCCATCACCTAGTTCGTATCTTACGTACTCAACAATTTGAATTGAAGGATCACATTCAGCTATAGCTTGTTCAACAGTTTTTGAATCATCCATAACGTATGGTTGACTTAAAAGTGCATGTGCTGTATCTAATTGTGTATTATCTGTGATAAATCTTTCGATTTGCCCTGGAATAATTTTGTCCCAAATTTTTTCTGGTTTACCTTGAGCTTTTAACTCTGCTTTCATATTTTCTTCAGCTTCAGCTAATGCTTCGTCTGTAAGTTGAGAACGGCTAACAAATAAAGGTATTTTTTTCTCTGGTTTACCAAGTCTATGTAACTCGATATTTAATTTTTCAATATCAGCAATGATACCTTTATTTTCTGATTCAATAAACTCAGGAGCTAAATCTTTATAAGAGATAACTGTTGGTTTCATAGAAGCAGCATGCATTGCAACTTTTTTTAATAAATCTGAAGTTTTTTCTTTCGCTTCAGGTGCACAAGTAGCTGCTAAAATAACACCAACTTTACCTAAGTGAACATAACCATTTACAACACCTTCATCAGTACTAATAGTTGTCATTTTTCTAGCAACAATATTTTCACCAATAATAGCAATTTTAGAATTTAAATACTCTGCAAAATTAACACCATTAATTTCTGTTTTATTTAATTCTTCAGTTGTAGTTACTGCAGTTGTTTGAACATGTGCTGTAATTTCATCTTTAAGTGCTAAGAAGTTTGCATTTTTAGCAACAAAGTCTGTTTGAGAGTTAAGCTCAACCATTGTTACTTTTTTGCTATCTTCGCTTACTAAAATAGAAACAAGACCTTCAGCAGCAACATTTGAAGATTTTTTAGCTGCTTTAGATAAACCAGCTTCTCTTAAATGTTTAATTGCAGATTCTAAATCACCGTTAGTCTCATTTAATGCATTTTTACAATCAAGCATACCTGCACCAGTTTTTTCTCTAAGCTCTTTAATTAATTTTGGAGTTGCACCAGCCATAATTATTTTGCCTCTTCTGTTTCTACTTCAGCTTCTACAGCTGCTTCTTCTGTTACAGCTGCAATTTCTGCATCAGTAATTTCAACTTCTTCACCTTTAGATTCTGCTAAAGCTGCTTTACCTTCGTTCATTGCTGCTGCCATTTCTGTACAGAATAATTGAACTGATCTAATTGCATCATCATTTCCTGGGATTGGGAAATCTACTAAATCTGGATCACAGTTAGTATCTAATGGTGCATAAACTTTAATTCCAAGTCTTCTAGCTTCTAAAATAGCAATTTTTTCTTTAACAGCATCGATAACAAACATCATATCTGGAAGTTGTTTCATATCTTTGATACCACCAAGGTAGTTCTCTAGTTTAGTTTCTGTTCTAGTAAGCATTAAAGCTTCTTTTTTAGTCATAAGATCTAATTGACCTTCTTCTCTCATTTTTTTAATGATTTCTAGTTTTCTGATTGATTTTTTCATTGTTGGGTAGTTTGTTAACATACCACCTAACCATCTGTGGTTAACATATGGCATACCACAAGAAAGTGCAGCATCTTTAATAGCTTGAGTAGCTTGTTTTTTTGTACCAACAAAAATCATTGTTTGACCTTCTGCAGCAGCATCTCTAACTAATGTATATGTGTATCTGAAGTATCTAAGTGTTTTTTGTAAATCAATAATATAAATATTTTTTCTTACACCGAAAATGAATTTTTTCATTTTTGGATTCCATCTTCTTGTTTGGTGACCGAAGTGTACACCACATTCTAATAAGTCTTTCATTGTAACCATAATAGTTCCTTCTTTTTGGCAATTTTGCCAGATTATTTTCGAGTTTATACCTCTGCAGCCATTCATATCAATTAAATTGATACAACTCTTATAGAATTGCCACATGTGAATTTCACAATAAGTAAGTTATAGCAAGCTATAATTTAGTTTAAAGGATTGCGATTTTACCTAATTTATATTTAAGTTAAGCTTTAAGAACTTTAAAAGCTTCCTCTAAATCAAGTGTACCTTCATAAAATGCTTTTCCTACAATACATCCTGCAATATTTCCATTTTCTTTACAGTTGATAATATCATTGATATCTTTTACACCACCAGAAGCAATTGTATCAACTCCAGACGCAAGTGCAATCTCTTGAGTCCACTCTACATTTACACCACAAAGCATCCCATCTTTTGAAATATCTGTACAGATAATTGCATCAACTCCTGCATTTGCAAACTCACGTGCAAGATCAGTTGCTTTCATAGTTGATACTTCTGCCCAACCTTCAACTGCAACCATACCATTCATCGCATCAATCCCAACTGCAATAGGATATTTTGCTGCCATATCTTTTACAAATTGTGGGTCTTTAACTGCAATACTTCCTAAAATAAGTCTATCAACACCAAGTTCGATATACATTTTGATAGTCTCTTCATCTCTAATACCACCACCTAGTTCGATTTTAAGATTACAGTTTTCTCTAATTTTTTTGATCTGTTCTAAATTTGCTGGTTCCCCTGCAAATGCACCATTAAGATCTACGATATGAAGCCACTTACTTCCTAACTCTTCAAATCTTTTCGCAACTTGCCAAGGCTCATCACTATAAATTTTTGCACTCTCCATAAGACCTTTACTGAGTCTAACAGCTTTTCCATCTTTTAAATCAATCGCTGGTAATATTTCCATCAAGTTTTTTCCTTTTATATTGATACGTTTTATTGTTAATTGAAAATTTTAATATTTAGTAGAAGAATATAATAAATACTTGTAGAATAAGCTTATAGCACCTATTCTACATAAAATACTATTGTGTGATTTTATTTAACTCTTTTAATCTCTCTTGAGCTTCTTTTTCTCTTGATCTTTGGTACCAGTATTTCGCTTTTTCGATATCTTTTGGTGCTACAATACCTTTTTCATAAATTTGACCTAAATTATAATTTGAAATATCAGTATTAGATTGTTCATAATACTCAATTGCTTTTGCATAATCTTGAGTTACTTCATGTCCATTTTCATAAAATATACCTAACATATTAAAAGCGTCTGAATATGGTAAGGCTTTTTTAAAATACTCAAATGCTTTTTTGTAGTCTTGTTTTACAAACTCACCTTTATAATACCACCATCCTACTGTGTAGTAACCTTTTAGGTATCCTTTTTTTGATGACTCTATGTAATACTCTTTTGCTTTTTCTAAATCTTGATCTACACCTTTTCCAAAATTATATAGCCATCCTAGAGTATATGTGTATTTTGGATAGCCTAGGTCATGAAGTTTTTCTATATATATTTTTGCTTTTTCATAATTTACTTCTACATCTGAATAACAATCTCCACAAAGATATTTTTGCGCTAAGTCTTGCATCGCTCCTATATCACCTAATGATGCCGCTTTTTCTTTATAGAATAAGGCTTTTTTAATATTTTTCATCTCCTTAAAATCACTTGGAGGATAAAGATAAAATGAAGCTAAACGATTAATCGATTCAATATCATTTTTTTCTGCTAAAATATCTATTGTTTTTAATGCTTCAGTGATATTTTTTTTATTCAGGTATAAGATATAAAGATCCATGATACTTTTTTTATCACCAGTCTGTGCTGCTTGAAGTTGGTATTGTAGTCTTTTGCCAAAATCGCCATAACGTACTTCTCTTACTTTCTTTCGTAAAAATAAGATATTTTCAGTTTCTACTAAATTACTTTTTTGTAATAATTCAATCTCTTTTGCAAAATATTTTTTTTCTGAATAACTATTATTTTCATCTAAAAAAAGTTTTTGTAACATTTTATCATTTGAATTAAGAATATACTGTAACCACTTTTGAGAAACCAAATAACTATCAGGATCAAAATAGCCTCGACTTTGTCTTATACTTCCAAGAGTCACTATAGCTGAGTGGTTCCCTTTTTGAGCTAATTTATCTAAAATTTTGCTTGCTTTTTCTGTTTTATTTTTCATTAAATAGTATTTTGCAATTTGAATTTTACCTTCAGTGGTTTCTTCTAATTTTTTGATTAATTCAAAATATTGCGTAAGATATATTTTATCAGATGCATAGATTTTTAAAATCTTAGAAATTGCATCTTTATCTCCTAGCCTTGCAGCTTTTCCCAGCAACTCTATTGCAATATTTTTCATCTCACTATCTTTTTTTTGATACGATTTATTTGAATAAACTTGAGCGAGTTTATATATCATCTTTGCATTTTTAGGATCTAGTTTTAAGCCCTCTTGATATATCTCTATTACTCTATCTTTATCTCTACTTAAATAATATGAATCAGCAAGTTTAAAGATATTGGTTGCATTTTTAGATGCAACAATTTGTGCAACTATCTTTTCAATTTTCTCATTATCTTTATTTCTGTAGTATTTTCGAAGCTCATCTTCATAGTAAGCGAAAGGAAGTGGCACATTATTGGTTTGTAAATATGTCACCAACTGATGTAGTTTTGTTTTATTGTACAGATGGTTGTAATAGTTATACAACTCATTTACTTCATCATCACTCAAAATTGGAACCATTTTAGAAAAATCTAGGGAAAGCTCTTCATCAAAATTATCCTTTATTTGAATAAGTTGAAATTTTGCTTTTAGATACCCTTTTTGTGAAGAGAGCTCATAAAGCTTTTTTACTTTTTGTTTTCCATTGACAAACATATCTTTATATTCGTCATACACTAACGCAATATCATAAATATCTTTTGCATCATCATTTTTATCTATATCATCATACCATCTTGTAAAATAGTCTAAACCTTGTGTTGTATATGGATAGTGATAGCTTTTAGCTAATTCAAGCATAGCCTTAATATCACCACTATTCGCTTTTTTGATTAAAGCTTGTTTTTCATCAAGTTTAGAAAGTTGAAAAGAAGAAGGGGTACATCCTACAAAAAAAGTTATAAGTACAATAATTGAAAAGAATTTTAACATTCGAAGCCTTTTATCTTGATAATGAATACTATTACCAAGGTTTAATATAAAAGGAAGAATACTATAATTTTTTGTAGAAATAGCTTATGAAATCTAAGCTATTTTACAATAAGTTTATTTAAGTTTATTAAGTCTAGCGTAACCAGTTTTGATAAGTTTTAGTAGTGGTGCTCGGTATGAATCAAACACATATTTTTTAATATAGTATGCAATTAATCCTTTTACATTCACAAGACCATATAAGTTACCAACAGCATATTTACCACCTAGTGCGATCAAGATACCATCAAGCTTTGGATCACAAGCGATCATCTTTTTTCCTTTAATGATTCTATTAACATTAATACCAGCATTTACTCCAGTATGTCTTGCAACAGTTACACTTGGAGGTAAAAGTTCACCTTTTCTATCTCGTATTTCAGCCATATCTCCAATTGCAAATATATTTTCATATTTATCAGTTTGCATATATTCATTTACAATGATTTGACCTCTACCATTTTTAGTAACATCTAAAACATCAGTAATTTTAGTAGCTTCAATACCACCAGCAAATACGATAAATGATTGGTTAATTTTTGTTCCATTTGTTAAATAGATATAATCTTCATCACATCTTTCCATTTTAGACCCAGTAATTACATTAATTCCTAAATCTTTTAATCTTTTATGAGACATATTAATAACATCTTTTGAAAGACCTGGTAATATTGTAGGAGAACTACTTATAAGTGAAATTTTTAAATTGTCACATGCAAAGTTCCCTCTTTTAAAGAATTTATTTGAATTGTAAGCCATCTCAGCAGCAATCTCAACACCAGATAAACCAGCACCAACAACTACAATATGTGTGTTGTTACATTGTTTTACTTCATCTGAGATTTTTTCAAATAATTGATTTTCAAAACTTTGTTTAAAGAAAATCGCTTTGTGAAGTTTTTTGATATCTTCTGCATTGTTTAAACCCTCAATACTTTCAGGGAAAAATGTTCGAGTTCCTGCAGCCATAATAAGATAATCAAAATCTACTGTTTCTTTCTCTTCTGTATAAATTTTATTTATTTTTGTATCAATATTTCTTACTTTTAAATTTTTAAACTCAAGATAATCGTGATTCATTCCTAAACACAATGTAGTTAAATCAATCGTTACATCCGCCATATTTGATTTATTTGCAATCAAATCATAAACCTCTGGCTGTAAATTATGATATGTGTGCTTATCAATCAATGTAATTTTGATATCTCTATTTTTAACTAATTCCCTGAGTGCATAAATACCTGCGTATCCACCACCAATTATTACAACTTTTTCCATTAAATCTAATCCTTAAAATATCTTATTTCTTTTTTGGTCATTGAGTACTATTTATTCTATAATTTCATAAAATTTTTGAGTATTTGTATACCATTGTCATGCGATTTTTCAGGGTGTGGTTGAAACCCATAAATATTATCTTTTTGCACAGCACTGGTAAAATCATAACCATAATGTGTCGTTCCAATTGAATATTCTTTTTTAGTAACTACGTGATAAGAGTGAACGAAATAGAGATAAGGGTTTTCTAATCCATCAAAAAGTGCGCACTTTTCGTGAAATATTTTATTCCAACCCATATGAGGAACTTTATGATCATCCATATCCATTTTAGATTTATCAAAAGCTATTACTTTTCCGGGAATTAACCCTAAGCCTTCTGTAAATCCAAACTCTTCAGATGATTCAAATAAAAGTTGCATACCAAGGCAAATACCAATCATAGGTTTACCTGTTTTTGAAAATTCTAATATTGCGTCATACATACCTGTACTTTTTAGATTTTCCATTGCGTCTTTGAACGCTCCGACACCTGGTAATATCACTCGATCATATTCTATTATCTTGGCGGGATCATTTACTATATTTGCTTCTACGCCTATAAGTTTACAAGCATTATACACGCTCGCTAAATTTCCCATATTATAATCAACTATTGCTACCAAAACTGTCCTTTCCAACTAAAACAAACATTTGTGTAAAATTTTAGCATACTATTTCATTGGTTCCCTTTAAAAGTAAATTTAATTAATTAACTTATATTTATTAATAGATTGTAAAGTTAATGTAGATATATTTCGATTTTAATAAAATAAGGAATAAATATGTATACAATAAATGTCGATAAAGAGTGTGGTTGCTTCAAGAGAAGTGGTTTTGAAAACAATGCAAGTTTTGAGTCAAATGATGATGCTTTAATTAAAGCAAACGAAATGCTAACTCATATGAATAATAAATTTTGTGGGAAACATGGATTTGCATTAGCTGAAGATGGAAATACTTTCCAAATATCTATGACAGCACCCGTAGTAACTGGTGGTTGCTGTGGTGGGGGTCACTGTTCTTAAGCAGTGATCCATTCCTCTTTGAGAATAAAAGTGATACTTTTATTCTCATTTCTTATAAATATTCAAATTTTTATATTAGCATTACTTATACTTAGTCCAAATAGTACTTCGCAATTATAACTTTCTAAAATTTCTTTTGCTTCAAGCATAGTACTACCCGTAGTGATTAAGTCATCTACTAAAATAACTTGTATTTTATCTTGACCTGTGTAGACAAAATCTCTTTTATTTTTTTTTCGAAAAGCCAAATCCTTTCCAGCATATTTAACAATATTATTTGCTTTTAACACATTATATTTTATTTTGATATATTTTGAGCGTAAATACTTTGCTAAAATTGCAGTATGGGAAAATTGATGTCTTGTATGATCATCAATCGGTATTGCATAGACTTCATTTTCATATTCAAAATTTTTAGCAAACTTTTCAAATGATAATGAAGCTAAAATAGAAAAAACTCTATCTCCATAAAACTGATATTTTGTATTGATAAACTCTTTTACCTCATCAAATTTATAAAAGCTATACACATAAAAATCTTTTGCAACCTCTCTTTTATAAAACGAGGGTTTTAAAAGTTTTGTTTGGCAATCTTTACAAATAATTTTGAATGATAACGACTCACAACATATACAACGCATTTTTACCCTTGCAATTTTTTTAAACTTCCAAGTATAACCACAGGCACAAAAAATAATGATACTAAATATGCTATAAGTGTGCCACCAATTAAAGCAACTCCTAATCCTCCAAACACTGCATCTGAAGCTAAAAGACTACTTGCAAATACAATTGCTAGAACTGTAAGTAAAATAGGCTTCGCTCTTGTTGCAGTTGCAATTGCAATAGCTCTTGAAGCTTCTAATTTTCGCTCAAACATCAATTGTTTTGCAAAATCAATAATCAGAAGTGAGTTTCGTGAGTTAATCCCAATTAATGCAATAAATCCTATCAAAGATGTAGCCGTCAGATAAAATCTATTTGCTGTTATCATATCCATCACAAGATGTCCTAAAATCACCCCAATAATAGAGATAAAACTAGACAATACAATTCCACCAGCAAGTGTAAAGTTTTTATAATACACAACCATAAGTAAAAAGATTAAAACTAAAGCACCAATAAATGCTCCACCTAACTCTATAAAAGTATCAATAGTCACTTTTAACTCTCCATCAAATACAATATCAAATACCTCACCACTTTCTTTATCTTTTAAAGATAGGTTTAAGAGGTTTGTTTTATTTACCTCATACTTAGCTGTAAAATTTTTTAATATCTCATTACGTGCATCTAAGAGTGGATAGATTTGACTTTCCATATCTGTTTGTGCAATTACATTAATCATATAGTTCAAGTTTTTTGAGGTAAGTGTTGGATTTTGTAACTGTTCTTTTATGGTTACAAATTCACTTAAAGGTATCATCAATCCTTTTTTATTCATAAGTTTTAGATTTGATAATTTACTTAATACATCCTCTTTTGTAAACTTGTCAAAAAGTCTGCTATCATCAAGTCTTAGAAAAATAGGTATCTGATTTTGTGCATCTGATTCATTTACAACACCTACATTCATTCCCTCAAATGCAAGATAGAGTATTTTTTTTACTTGTTCTAAACTTACTTCACTTTTTAAAACCTTATTATTATTTAATGATAAACTATATTTTGTATAGGGTTCATCTGCTAACACATCAATATCTACTAAAGTTTTTTGATGTTTAAAAACATCTGCAATTTTTTTTGAAACTTCAAGTCTACTCTCAAAACTTTTTCCACCATACACTTCTGCTACGACATCTGCTAATACTGGAGGACCAGCAGGAAGTTCTATAAACTTGATATTTGCATTATATAAACTACATTGATTTTGTATAATTGGTCGTATTCTATGAATCAGATTAAAACTTTGTTCATCACGATTATTTGCTCGTTTGATATTTACCATCATCTCTGCAATATTTTCACCACTTTTTAAAGCACTTCCTTTTACCATACCTGCAAAATCTAAGGGTAACCCTTCACCTAAAAAAACAGATATAGAAGTTACTACACTTTCTTTTTGTAAATTTTTAGCTATACAGCTTGTCACCTTTTTTGTTTGATTTATAGATGAACCCTCTGGTAAATCTACATATAATGAAAAAGTATCACTATCTTTACCTGGTAGCATCTTTGCTTTTACTATCTCTAAAGGGATTAAATAAATTGACCCAATAAATAAAATAAATGTAATAAGTAATACCATCATTCTTTTTGATTTGTTTTCTAGTATTTCATAAATAAAGTTTTCTAGTTTGTTTTGTTTTATATTACTCATATTATGACCTCTTCTTTAAAAGCTTTTGCACCAAATAAGGGGTAAATATATATGCCACAAATAACGACATCAAAAGAGCAATAGGCACAAACACAGGCAATGGATGCATAAACTGACCCATCATTCCACCTACGAAAAACATTGGTATAAATGTCATCACAATAGCAAGTGTTGCAATATTTGTTGGATTTCCTATCTCATTGGTTGCTTCTATTGCTATTTGTTTGATTGTTTTATCTTTACTTGAATCTTCATGAAGATGTCTATGTATATTTTCTATTACAATAATGGCAGCATCTACTAAAAGTCCTAAAGAGAGTAATAGTGCAAACAATGTAATTCTATTTATAGTCTCACCTATTAAAAACCCTACAAACAATGTCAAGGCCAAAATCATTGGAACTGTTAAAGATACAATTAGTGCCTCTTTAAAACCAAGGGTAAAAACAAGTAAAATAGCAATAATCACTATAGAAATAAGTAAGTGAAATACAAGTTCATTTACAGCATGATTTGCAGTATATCCATCATCTCTAGTTATCACATAACCTATATCTTGCTTAATCAGATCATCTTTTATAGACTCTAAATATTTAAATATTGCATTGTTGATCACAACTGTATTTGCACCTTTTAGTTTTGAGATAGTTAAAGTGAGTTGTTCTATTTCACTAGAGTCAGTTGTATAAAGTAAAGCACTCTTTTTATTTTGTATATCATAACTTTTTGTAACTGTTGCGATATCTTTAAGATAAATGGCACTTCCCATATAAGAAGCTACTAGTATGTTTTCTAAATCTTCACTACTTTCAATGGCACTTTTAATCCCAAACATAACTATCTGATTTGTTTTTGTTTCACCTTTTGCATCTGGTAATTCAAAAGAAAGCCCTTGAATAGATTGCATAATTTGTCCAAGTGAGAGGTGGTATCCAGAGAGTTTTCCTAAGTCTACTTCTACATTATACTGCTCTTTTTTTTCACCCTTTAGATCAACAACAGCAACATTGTTTATTTTATTTATTTCATGAGAAAGTTTGCTAATTTTTTTATAAAGTTCTGTTTGGCTTAATGTATCATTCTTAGCATAGAATGCAATAGTAGCTATTGGAATATCTGTATCAATATCCATAGTCTTAATAATCGGTTGCATTGCACCTTGAGGCATATAATCCATATTTCTCATTATTTGGTCATACAGTTTTAAATCAGCATCTGCTTTATCTTGCCCTACAAAATATTGTACTTGAACAATCCCTACAGACTCTTTAGCTGTTGAGTAGATATTTTCTACCCCCTTTATTGCTCGTATTTTTTTCTCTAAAGGCTCTATGATTACTTTTTGTATCTCTTGTGCATTTGCACCTGGCATTGCAACAATAACTGCACCACCTGCTACTTTTATCTGAGGATTCTCTTCTCTTGGAGTAAGGTTTAATGCCATATATCCAACTGCCAAGATAAAAACAGCTAACACAATTGTTAAAGGGTGATCTATAAATACTCTAGCAAGTTTTCCTGCTATATTTTCCTCTTGTTTCATACTGTGCCTTTTACTTTGTTTCTATTATAACAGTTGCATACATACCAGGATAGATATTTGCACTCTTTTCAAACGATAATTTTACAGTAAAAGAGTGTGTCATAGGATTTGAACTAGGAATAATAGCTACAATCTTTCCTTTTGTAGCAAAGCTCATCGATGGTATATTTATTGTGGCATCTTGCCCTACATAAATATTTTT
>JBATTX010000005.1:0-6518 GCA_049670825.1 Arcobacteraceae bacterium
TAGCAAAAGACGCAGATAAAATTTTGTTGATGGATTCATCTGGATTCAATCTTCCATTAGCTAAAAAAATTAAAAAAAGATATCCAGATAAAGAGATAATTTATTATATATTACCTCAAGCTTGGGCATGGAAAAGAAAACGAATTCCAAAAATAGAAGAGTACTGTGATACTTTGTGTTCAATTCTTCCTTTTGAAAAAGATTACTATAATATAAAAGAGATGATACATTATGTTGGGCATCCATTATTAGATGAGATAACACACCTTAAAGAAAAAATTTCCAATAACAATAAAATAGCATTTATGCCTGGAAGTAGAAAAGGGGAGATAACAAAACTCTTACCTATTTATAAAGAGGTAGCTAAACAAATCAATAAAGAAGCAATACTAATTATCCCACCGCATTTTAGTGATGAAAAAATTAAAGAATTTTATGGAGACATCTCTTCATTTACAATTACTAAAGACGCACATCAAACTTTACAAGATGTTGATTTCGCATTTATATGTAGTGGAACAGCAACACTAGAAGCTGCACTTATTGGTACTCCATTTGTTTTAAGCTATATTGCTAAACCTTTAGATTATTTTATTGTTAAAAACCTCATTAAAGTAAAATATATAGGACTTGCAAATATATTTTTCGATAAAATGGGTAAATTGCCAATTCACAAAGAGTTTATTCAGCAGTCAGTAACGGTTGAAAATTTACTTGATGAATATAACACTATAAATGAAGAAAACTTTTTAAAAAATTCTCAAATATTGCGAAAATATCTACAACATGGTAGCTCAATAAATGTTGCTAGCATAATTAATCAAAAATTAAGCAAAAATTAATTATAATCCAATTCCATTTTCTATAGCCAAGGGAAGTTTTTATAAAACTTGACAATAGGTTTTATAAAGAGTTGGTAAAAAACAATAGTTTTTTACCTGTAGTAGAAATTTGGAAAAAAAATTAAAGGACATTTTTATGAAAGTAAGAGCTTCAGTTAAAAAAATGTGTGACAAATGTAAAATTGTCAAAAGAAAAGGTGTTACAAGAGTAATCTGTGAGATCAAAAAACACAAACAAAGACAAGGATAGACCATGGCAAGAATTGCTGGTACAGACTTACCAAACAAAAAAAGAATGGAGTATGCTTTAACTTATATCTTCGGTATTGGTTTACATACATCAAGATTAATCTTAGATGCTACAGGTATATCTTATGATAAAAGAGCTCATGAGCTTACAGAAGATGAAGTTGCTGCAATAAGAAATGAGATCCAAGAAAACTATATGGTTGAGGGTGATCTTAGAAAAAAAGTTGCTATGGATATTAAAGCTTTAATGGCTTTAGGATCTTATAGAGGTTTAAGACACAGAAAAGGTTTACCATGTAGAGGGCAAAAGACTAAAACTAATGCTCGAACAAGAAAAGGTAAAAAGAAAACTGTTGGCGCAGCGGCTAAGTAAGGATAATTAATGGCGAAAAGAAAAGTAACTAGAAAAAAAGTTGTTAAAAAGAATATTGCTGACGGTATCGTTCATATTGCAGCTACATTTAATAATACAATGGTAACAGTAACTGATAATGCTGGTAATGCTATCTCATGGTCAAGTGCTGGTAACTTAGGTTTCAGAGGAAGTAAAAAATCTACTCCTTTTGCAGCTACAGCAGCAGTTGAAGATGCAATGCAAAAAGCTATTGAACATGGTATCAAAAATGTTGGTATTAAAGTTCAAGGACCAGGTTCTGGTAGAGATACAGCTGTTAAAGCTATTGGTGCAATCGAAGGTATTAATGTAAGATGGTTTAAAGATGTTACACCATTACCACATAATGGTTGTAGACCACCAAAACGAAGAAGAGTATAAGGAAACGGCATGGCAAGATATAGAGGACCAGTTGAAAAACTAGAAAGAAGACTTAATGCTGACCTTGGACTTAAAGGTGAAAGAAGACTAAACGGTAAATCTGCTTTAGAAAAAAGACCTTTCGCTCCTGGACAACATGGTCAAAGAAGAACTAAATTATCAGAGTATGGTTTACAACTTCAAGAAAAACAAAAAGCAAAAATTATTTACGGAGTATCTGAAAAACAATTCAGAAAATACTTCAAAGAAGCTGCGAGATTAGAAGGTAATACAGGTGCTAACTTAATTACTTTAATTGAGCAAAGACTTGATAATGTTGTTTATAGAATGGGATTTGCTACTACAAGAGCAAATGCTAGACAATTTGTAACTCATGGACATGTTTTAGTAGATGGTAAAAAAGTTGATATTCCATCTTGTGTGGTTAAAGTTGGTCAAAAAATTGAGATCAAGGAAAAATCTAAAACTAATCCACAAATTGTTAGATCATTAGAACTTACAAACCAAACTGGAATGGTAGAGTGGATCGATGTTGATAAAGATAAAGTATTTGGAATATTCTCTAGAATACCAACAAGAGAAGAAGTTGTTATCCCAGTTGAAGAAAGACTAATTGTCGAATTATATTCTAAATAATAATAAGCAACAAAGGAAAAATAAATGAAAAAATTTGTAGATGCGCCATTTTTACCAACAGAAGTAGAAATAGAACAAATTACTGAAGACAGTGCTAAAATAAGTGCTTTTCCTTTTGAAAGTGGGTATGCTATAACATTAGCGCACCCATTAAGAAGACTTTTAATGAGTAGCTCAGTAGGTTATGCTCCTATTGCTGTTAAAATTGAAGGTGCTAAACATGAATTTGACTCTATAAGAGGTATGCTTGAAGATATTGCAATTTTTATTATAAACCTTAAAGAATTAAGATTTAAAATAAAAGGGGAAGAGGAACAACTAGAAATAGAGTACTCTTTTAGTAATGCACAAGAGATTAAAGCTTCTGCTTTAGAGAATGATGATGTTGAAATTATAAATGGAGATCACCATTTAGCTACAATTAATAGTGATTGTACATTAAATTTTTCTATTATTATTCAAAAAGGTATAGGATATGTACCTAGTGAGGATTTAAGAGATTTAATCCCTGCTGATTATATCCCAGTAGATGCTTTCTTTACACCAGTAAAAAAAGTTACTTATGATATAGAAAAAATATTAGTAGAAGATAATCCTAACTATGAAAAAGCTGTATTTACAGTTGAAACAGATGGGCAAATTTCTCCTATTGATGCATTTAAAGAAGCGATAACTACAATGTACTCTCAAATGTCAGTATTTAATAAAGTATTTGATTTATCTGAAGTTAAAATGGTTGAAGCTACAAGTAGTGATAGTTCAATAGATTTAAAAGATTTAATTGTAAAAATTGAAGATTTAAATTTAAGTGCAAGAAGTTTTAATTCACTTGATAGAGCTGGAATAAAATTTGTTGGTGATTTAGCACTTATGAGTGAAGTTGAAGTTAAAAGTATTAAGAATCTAGGGAAAAAATCTTTAGAAGAAATTTCTGACAAATTTGCTGAAATTGGATATCCAATTGATGGTAGTTTAGAAGAAGATACTGCGTCAGCTTTAAGAAAAAAGTTAGAGCAACTAAAAGCTTAATAAGAAAAAGGGACGAATAATGAGACATAAGCATGGATATAGAAAGCTTAGTAGAACATCTGCTCATAGAAAAGCATTATTAGCAAATCTTGCTATATGTATGATCGAAAGAGAAAGAATTGAAACTACTGTACCAAAAGCTAAAGAATTAAAAAGATATATGGAAAAATTAATAACAAAAGCTTCTTCTGGTGATTTAAATTCACATAGATTAGTTTTTGCTTTATTACAAAGTAAAACTGCTACAAATAAACTTGTAACAGAAATTGCACCTAAATATTCTGAGAGAAACGGTGGATATACATCAATCGTTAGAACAAGAATTAGAAGAGGTGATGCTACACAAATGGCTTATATCTCATTTGTTTAGTATATAGTTTATTCTATATTTAAAAAGCTAGTAGGTCTTCCTGCTAGCTTTTTTTTTATATAAATAAAAAAGATACATTATTGAGACTTCTTAATGCTATACTTTATTAAATAAAAGGTTTGGTACTAAAATGTATAATATTGACGAATATTTTCTTATTGATAAATCGGTAATTAAAAATAATGACAATTTTGTTTTTGATATTTATGGTAAAAATACATATGAAGATACTATAGAGCTCATTTATGAAAAAGGGCAAACTATCACTGAAAATATTTTTCAGTCAATTATCCAATACAAATACCTTTATATTCATGAATCACATAAAAAAGTATATGAAGAGTATTATAAAAAAATTTCTAATCATAAAATAATTCCAGCTAATATTCAAAATTTTTATGAAAATGTCACAGATAAAATTAATGATCTTTTAGAAAACCCTAATTTTAACGATAACATTGTAAAAGCAAAAGAGATAGTAAATACAATGGTAGATATTATTCTTCAAGATAATTTTACAGCATCTTCTTTTGTTTCGATTTTAGAAGAAAATTTTTACTCTCATACTCATTCTTTAAATGTAAGTGTGTATGCTTTATGTCTTGGTAAAGAGATGAATTTAAATCGTGCAAAATTAGAAGAGTTAGGAACATCTGCTTTGTTACATGACTTAGGGAAAAGTAAAATCGATCAAGCAATTATTAATAAAGATGGCAAACTCACAGAAAAAGAATATAAAGAGGTTCAAAAACACCCTTTTTATGGATGGTTATTGGCAAAGCAAATGGGAATAGTAAATAAAAATATTTTAGAAGGGATTCGTTATCATCACGAAAAGATTGACGGTTCAGGATATCCAGAAGGATTAATAGGTAATAAAATACATTTATATGCAAAAATTATTGGAGTTTGTGATATTTTTGATGCTTTGACTACTAAACGAACATATCAAGATCAAATCTCTACATACGATACTCTTATAATGATGAAAAAAGAGATGTCAAAAGAGCTTGATACTCCAATCATCAATAGTTTTATCAAAATATTTAAAAATTAAAAATTATAAAAGTTTTAGGAAATATAATAAATTTTTTTAATCATTAATATATTATTAATAAGCTAAAATACCTCATGTCTACAAATGAAACTCAACAATTTACACACTTACATCTTCACACCGAATACTCCATGCTTGATGGTGCAAACAAAATCAAAGTTCTTGCTAAACGTATAAAAGAATTAGGAATGACAAGCGTTGCTATGACGGATCATGGTAATATGTTTGGAACGATAGATTTTTATAATACAATGCGAAATGAAGGTATTAAACCAATTATAGGAATGGAAGCTTATCTGCATAATCAAGATGATATAGGGGATAAATCAACTAAACAAAGATTTCATCTGTGTTTATATGCAAAAAATGATACAGGATACAAAAATCTTATGTATTTAAGTTCCCAAGCATATATGCATGGGTTTTATTATTATCCAAGAATTAATAAAAAAATGCTTCGTGAAAATTCAGAAGGTTTAGTGTGTACAGCTGCATGTTTACAAGGTGAAATTAACTGGCATCTCAATTTAAATAATCCTAGAAATGTAAAAAATGGTGCAAAAGGATATGAGGAAGCTAAGCGTATTGCTTTAGAGTATAAAGATATCTTTGGTGATGATTTTTATCTTGAGATTATGAGACATGGAATTGTTGATCAACATTTTATTGATAAGCAAATTATACAAATCAGTCAAGAAACTGGTATTAAAGTAGTAGCAACAAATGATACACACTACACAAATCCCAAAGATGCAGAAGCTCATGAAGCTTTTATGTGTATTGCAATGAATAAATTGTATGACGATCCAAATCGTATGCGACATAGCGTTCATGAATTTTATGTAAAATCTCCCCAACAGATGGCAAAATTATATGCAGATATGCCTGAAGCTATTGCGAACACACAAGAGATAGCAGATAAATGTAATTTAGAGATTAAACTAGGAGATCCAACTCCTCCAAATTTTAAATTTACTAGAGAAAAGTCAGTAATAAATAATCTTACTTTGCCAGAGCCAGATTTGGAATATAGTTTAGAAAATGATAAAGTTCTTTTTATTGATGAATGTTGGAGGGGACTAGAAGAACGATTAAAAATCGTAGATATCTCTCGCCATGAAGAATACAAAGATAGACTGCAAGTTGAGATAGATATTATAAATAATATGAAGTTCCCAGGATATATGCTTATTGTTTGGGATTTTGTTGCTTATGGTAAATCTATTGGAGTTCCAGTTGGTCCTGGTAGGGGATCAGCAGCTGGAAGTTTAGTTGCCTTTTCTTTAAAAATTACAGATATCGATCCTATTCCTTATGGACTTCTTTTCGAGAGATTTTTAAATCCTGAAAGAATATCTATGCCAGATATTGATATGGATTTTTGTCAAGGAAGACGACAAGAGGTTATTGACTATGTTGTTGAGAAATATGGTAGAGCCAATGTTGCACAAATTATTACTTTTGGTAAACTTTTAGCAAAAGGGGTAATTCGTGATGTTGCTAGGGTTTTAGATATGCCATATTCTCAAGCAGATGCAATGGCTAAACTTATCCCTGATG
>JBATTX010000006.1:0-6056 GCA_049670825.1 Arcobacteraceae bacterium
GATGCGGTATTTAATATATCTCATAGTTCGTTGTTAACTGCTGCTTTTATGAGTGAAGACTTTCGTATGTTAAAAAGAGCTTCAAAAGATAGAATACATCAATATTATAGAATGAAACAGATGCCAGAATTGTTTGCTGTACAAAAAGTTGCATTGCGAAATGGTGCATTGATGAGTACACTTTCTGGAAGTGGTTCTACATTTTTTAACCTTGCCTATGGAAAAGATGCCGTAAGATTGTCTAAAAAACTCGAAGAAAACTTTCCTCATTTCAAAATTATGATATGTGATTTTGATAATAATGGCATCATTGTAGAAGATTAAGAGAGTTTTGGGTAAAATGTTAAAAATCTCAATAAGAACATGTGTTGTTTGTAGAAAAAAAATAGCACAAAAATTATTGATTCGATTACAGTGTAAAGATAAAAAGTTAACTTCTTTTACTGGAATAGGTAGAAGTTTTTACTTATGTAATGATTGTTTAGAAAATGAATCTAAACTAGAAAAAGCATTATATAGAAACTGTAAAAATAAAGATGAATATATCGTACAACTAAGGGAGATATTAGCGAATGGAAGACAAAGTTAGGGTATTTGAAATAGCAGAAGAAGCTGGTTCTACAAGTGCAGAAGTAATAAAAAAAGCAGCGGATTTAGCTATAGTTTTAAAATCACCACAAAGTTCAGTTTCTTTTGAAGAAGCAGAAGAGATTGCAGGTTACATAATGACTGGTAAAAGTAAATTACTAGCACCTAAAAAAGCAAAACCAACAATCAAAAAAGCTGCTCCGAAAAAGACTGAAGAAGAGGTTGTTGAAGAAAAAACTGCCCCTATTGAAAATAAAGAGACAGAAAAAAAAGTTGAGACTCAAAAAGTTGAAACTAAAAAAATGCCTTTAAAAAGAAATGAACTAAAAATAGTTCAGAAAAAAAATGTTCCTGTTGAAACTCAAAAAGTTGAAGAATCTAAAATAGTTGAAGAACCTGTAGCAGAAATTACAAAAACTATTGAAACAGTTGTAGTGGATGAACCTTTGGTAGAAGAAGAGAAAGTAAAAGTTCCAGAAAAAGAAAGTACACCAGTATCTTCTCCAGATTCAGAGAAGAAAATTACTATGAAAAAAAGAGGCTTAACAATTGTTAAGAAAAAAAGACCAGTAATCGATAGTACTCCAGCAACTCCACAATCAAAAAAACAAAAACTTGCCTCAATGAGTGAATTATTTGGTGGTGGCTCTGATTTACAAGAAGAATATACAGCTAAACCAAAAAAAGCAAAAACAAAACAAGCTGCAAAAGCTCATACTCATGGAACAAAACTAAGAGTTGAAACAGATGAAGATAACTTTAAATCTACAGAATCTATTTTAGGTGAAGAGGTTGTATTATTAGATATGGGTCTTATGGAAACTTCAAAATTTTTACAAGAAACACCAAAACCTAAAAATATAAGAACTACAAAACCTAGTGCATTTGGTAACCAGCCAAGAGGTATTAAAAGAGGTTCTAAGAAGAAAAAATATAAAAAACCTGTTGAAGAAGTTGTAATTACTGAAGTTACTATTCCTGAAGATTGTAGAGTTTATGAATTTGCAGAAAAAATTGGTAGAACTGCAGGTGATGTAATAGGTAAACTTTTCATGTTAGGTATGATGGTTACTAAAAATGATTTCTTAGGCAATGATGAGATTGAAATTTTAGGTGAAGAGTACAATATTGAGATCACAATTAAAGATGAACTTGAAGATGTAAACTATGTTGAAGATTATCATGAAGAGGAAGTAGATAAATCAAATTATGTTACTAGACCTCCTGTTGTAACAATTATGGGACACGTTGATCATGGTAAAACTTCATTATTAGACAAAATTAGAAGTAGTAGAGTTGCAGCTAGTGAAGCTGGTGGAATTACACAACATATTTCTGCTTATACAGTAAATAAAAATGGTCAGGATATTACATTCGTAGATACTCCAGGACATGAGGCATTTACTTCAATGAGAGTAAGAGGTGCAAGTGTTACTGATATTATTATTTTAGTTGTTGCCGCTGATGATGGTGTTAAACCACAAACAATTGAATCTATTAAAGCTGCGAAAGCAAGTGGAGCTCCAATTATTGTTGCAGTAAATAAAATTGATAAAGAAACTGCAAATATGGATATGGTTAAAGCTGGAATGGCAGAATATGATATGAGTCCAGTTGATTGGGGTGGAGATACAGAGTTTATAGGTGTATCTGCATTGACAGGTGAAGGTATTGAAGAGTTATTAGAAAATATCATTATTCAATCTGAACTTTTAGAGTTAGAAGCTGATCCAACTGCATTAGCAAAAGCTACTGTTATTGAAGCGCTACAAGTAAAAGGTAAAGGTGCTGTTGCAACTGTGATTGTACAAAATGGTACACTAAGAGTTGGTGATAACATTGTTGCAGATACTACATTTGGTAGAGTAAAAGCTCTGCTTGATGATCAAGGTAAAGCTGTAAAAGAACTAGGATTAAGTAGAACTGGTCAAGTTGTAGGACTTGGTGATGTTCCAATCACAGGTTCAGCGCTAGTTGCACAAAAAACTGCAGCTGAAGCAAAAGATATTGCAACAACAAGAGCTGAGCATTCACGAGCAAAAGAGTTAAGTGCATCTACGAAAGTATCTTTAGATGAGATGGCTGCTTTAATTGCTGAGGGTAAAATTAAAGCTTTACCAGTTATTTTAAAAGCAGATGCAGGTGGTTCTTTAGAAGCAATTAAGGCAAGCTTAGAAACTATTAAAAATGATGAAGTTAAAGTTAAAATTATCTCTGCAGGTGTTGGTGGAATTACTGAAGCTGATATAGCACTTGCAAGTGCTAGTGATGATTGTATCATTTTAGGATTTAATGTGCGACCTACAGGTGCTGTTAAAACTAAAGCAAAATCTGAAGGTGTTGAGATCAAAACATATAGTATTATCTATGCATTACTAGATGATATTAAAGCTACATTATCAGGTATGATGAGTGCTATTGTAATAGAAGAAAATACAGGTCAAGCACAAGTTCTTGAAACATTTGTTGTACCTAAAGTTGGAACAGTTGCTGGTTGTAAAGTTACAGATGGAAAAGTTGTTCGTGGTGGTCTTGCTCGTGTTATTAGAGATGGTGTTGTTATCTATACAGGTGCAATTAAATCACTTAAACGATTTAAAGATGATGTTAAAGAGGTTACCAATGGTTATGAGTGTGGTATTATCTTTGAAAACCATAATGATATCAAAACAAATGACTATATTGAAACATTCATAGAGCATAAAGAAGAGCAAACAATAGACTAATGGATAATAAAAGCGTAAATCTACAAAGAACTCAATCGCTTCTAATGGAATTGATTCCAGAAGCATTGAGTAGTTTAAATGATAATAGAATCAAATCATTAACAATTACAGATGTTGATTGTAAAAATGGTAAATATGATGCAAATGTATATTATGATGGAAGTGACTATTCTAAAGAAGAGTTAAAAGAGATTAGAAGTAGTTTAAGAAAAGCAAATGGAAGATTAAAATCCTATATTCTAAATGCAACATCGTGGTATAAATGTCCAGATTTTACTTTTTTAGTAGATGATATGATGGATAAAAGAGCACGAATGGAAGATCTGTTTGCACAAATAGCTTCTAAAACAAACAAAGATAAAGAGTAAACTATGGAATTAGAAGAATCTATAAAATTAGCTGTTGAGGGTTGTGGTGTTGATTTATATGATATTCAACAAACAAAAGAGCACAAAGAAAATATTTTAAGAGTCTACATAACTGCTAAAGGTGGTGTAAATCTTGATCAATGTGCACACGTAAGTAGAATGATTTCTCCATTATTAGACATTCAAGAACCTATGAATGGAAAATATACTTTAGAAGTGAGTTCTCCAGGAATTGAAAGAAAATTAAAAACATTACACCATTTTAAATGTTCAGTTGGCTCAAATGTAAAAATAAAAGAGTATTCAACAGAAGTATTTAAAGGTCAATTATTATCTGTAAGTGACGATGGAATAATCACTATAAATGATATTAACTCAGAAAAACAAGAGATAAAGTATGATGATGTTTTATCAGCATCAACGTATTTTGATTGGAATAAATAAAATTTCATGAACAGTATTCATAGCCATTTTATGAATTTGGCTATCAAAGAAGCTTGGAAATACCAGCTTCTTACTTACCCTAATCCCGCTGTTGGTGCAACAGTAGTTAAAAATCAAAAAATTTTATCAGTAGAAGCGCATAAAGAAGCAGGAAAACCCCATGCAGAAGTGTTAGCTTTAAAAGAAGCATACTTAACAAAGTATTCAACTTCAAGTTTACAACACTTACATAATTCTAATGAGATACATGATTATTTAATTTCTCATCATAATGATTTTTTTAAAGATTGTGAAATTTATGTTACTTTAGAACCTTGCAATCATATTGGAAAAACACCTGCCTGTGCTATGCTTTTAGAGGCAATTAAAATTAAAAAAGTATATATAGGTACACTAGATCCAAATAATGAGGCAAGTGGTGGCTTAAAAAGGTTACTAGATGCAAATATAGATGTTGAAACTAATGTTTGTAAAATAGAAACTGACAAGTTGTTATTCCCTTTTTATCAATATCAAAGTGGTCACTTTTCATTCTTTAAAATTGCTATGAGAGAAGATGGTTCAGTTGATGGTGGATACATAACGACACAAGATAGTTTAAATCTGGTTCATGAAATTCGTACGAAAATTGACCTAATGGTTATTGGTGGAAATACAGTCAGAATAGATAGACCAACATTAGATGCGCGTTTTTCAACAAGTAAAAAATCTCCAGATATTTTAATCTATAGCAATTGTAAAACTATAGATAATACTATTGCACTTTTTTCTATTCCTAATAGAGTTGTAACGATTAGCTCTGATTTGAGATTACTAGAAGAAAAAAAATTTGTCATGATCGAAGGTGGGTTTAATTTGCTAAATATTGTACAACCTAATATCTCTTATTTAATGGTATTTCTTTCGCATAAAGAATCTAAAATAGACAAAATTGATTTAGAAAAATTTGGATTTATTATAGAATATTCATATTTCATCAATGAGTTCGATGAAGTGATATATTTAAAAAGAGTTAACAACAAGTAACTAAGTTTATATTTAAACTATTTTAAACTACTTTTTAGGTAAACTAATTATCTTTTAACAAAATATAAAAGGTAAATTAGTTGGATAAATATTATTACGAGCTTACAATCAAGCCAAACTTATACTATGAATTGTTTTTGGACTTAGCAGGAAGTCTAACGAATGATGCACTTGAAGAATTAGATGAAACTATTATTATAAGAAGTGAAGAAACTTTAAATGATGTAGAATCAGGAATTCTAGAATTTGCAAAAGAGTTGTCGTTTGCATTTAGTGCTGAAATCACTTGTGAAACATCTTTAATCAAAAAAGAAAATCAAGATTGGATTAGATTATATCAAGAAAGTGTTCAACCAATAAAAGTTGGTAAATTCTATATTCATCCAAGCTGGAATGAACCAATGGATGATATGGTAAATATTGTTATTGACCCAACTCTTGCTTTTGGTTCTGGACATCATGAAACAACAAATTGTTGTTTAAGTGCAGTTGAAAAATATGTAAAACAAGGTGAATGTGTTGTTGATATTGGTACTGGAAGTGGTATTTTAGGAATTGCAGCATCAAAATGTGGTGCTCTTGTAGATATTTGTGATACTGATATCGTAGCAGTAAATGATGCAATTAAAAATTTTGAAACAAATAATGCAAATATAAATGAGTATTGGGAAGGATCAGCTAACAGTACGAAAAAAACATATGATGTCGTTATTGCAAATATTGTTGCAGATGTCTTAACAATGATTGCCTCAGATATTAAAAAAATAACAAAAGCAGATGGTATCATAATATTATCAGGTATTATGGAACAACATAAACAAAAAGTTTTAAATAAATTCAAAGATTGTGAAACTATTGAAGAGTTACAACAAAATGAATGGGTAACTTTAATAGTTAAAAAAGG
>JBATTX010000007.1:0-16747 GCA_049670825.1 Arcobacteraceae bacterium
TAGAAAAAAATCTAGAATCTTTTCCTCAAGAACTAAAAGCAAGAGTTCATACTCTTCAAACACTCGATGACCAATGGTATGAATCAAACTACGAATTAGCAACCTCTATTGCAGCATGGAAACTGTCCCAAATAAAAGAACAATATGGAAGACATAGCTTTTGTGCAACAGGGGGAGCTAGAACATCATGTGAAAGTGGATTTTTGCTTCAAAAATTTACACGAGAAACAATGGAATCTCCAAATATAGACAACTGTGCAAGAGTTTGTCACGCACCAAGTTTAAATGGAATGGCAGCTACTATTGGAGAGGGAGCTGCTACTAATCCTTTTGATGATATTTTTAAAACAGAATTTATGATAGTTATTGGTTCAAATACAACAGAGGCTCACCCAATTGTAGCAAATAGAATGATTGAAGCTAGTCGAGCAAAAACAAGTGAACTTATAGTGTGTGATGTGAGACATATTCAACTTAGCAAATTTGCAACTGATACAGTAGTTATGCCTTATGAATCAAATCTTTTACTTTTAAATGCTATTGCTTATGTTATTTTAAAAGAGGAACTTTATAATCAAGAGTTTATTGATACGAGAACAAAAGAGTTTGAACAATATAAACAAAGTATTTTAAATGATCCCTATGCAAACCCTGAGTATTTTTTAAATATAAGAGGATATGAAGAGATTGCCGAACAGATTCCTGTAATAGCACGAAAATATGCTAGCAAAAAATCGATGATATTCTGGGGGCTAGGAGTTACAGAAAATACTGATGGTAGTTATGCTGTTATGGCAATGGTAAACTTAGCACTTATGACAGGTAATATTGCAAAAGAAGGTGCTGGACTTATGCCACTTCGAGGACAAAATAATGTTCAAGGAACTTGTGATGTTGGATGTTTACCATACTATGGTCCAGATTATTCAAAACCTACCGAAGAGGGACTTAAAACTCCAGACTTAATCGATGCTATGTTAAATCACAAAGTTAAAGCGATGATGGTAATGGGTGAAGATACAGCACATATTCATCCAAACCTAAATAAAATAGATAAAGCCTTAGATAACCTTGAACTACTTATCACTCAAGACCTTTTTATGAATGCTATTGCTAAAAAATCAGATATTGTATTTGGTGTAAAATCTGCATATGAGAAAACAGGTGTTTATGTAAATGCTATGAGAAGATTACACCTATCTCAACCTTTAGTAGAAAACAACTTACCTGATGATTGGAATGTTATTACAGATATTGAAAATAAAATCAAGGGTGAATTTCTTTACAAAACAAGTGAAGATGTGTGGGAAAATATTAGAGTAGAAGCTCCTTATAGATTTGGAGGTGCAAGTTATAACAAACTTATGAAACACCGATCAAAAGGGATGCAATGGCCAATAGCTAAAAAGGATACTCCTATTTTACATCTTGATGGATTTAATACAGCAGATGGATTAGGAACATTTATTTATAATGGTTATACTTTGCGAGGCCAAATTCAAAAACTTGTCAATAAAGAAAACTTTGACACTTTTTATCTTACAACTGGACGAAGTTTAATTCACTATAACAATGCAGCCCAAACAATAGAAACAGAAAAACTCAAATCTCTTCACAGCGAAGATGTTATTTTAGCCTGTATTGAAGATAAAGATAAAATCAAAACAACAAAAGTGATTTTGAAAACTATCTATGGGCAAACTCAACCTCTTAGTATAAAATTTGTTAAAACGGTGAAACCAAAAACACTATTTACAACATTTCACCATGCAAAATCTCATCTTAACTCAATATTTGGCGATGAAAGTGATGTCAATACAAAAACAGCACTTTTTAAATCCTTAGAGGTGGATATTATAGAAGTAGTATAATCTACTTCTATATGTCAAAAAAAATCTCTTTAAAATAACTTTTGTTTACACTTTTAGAAAAAATATGAATAAACTAATTAAATATTAATATTAAGTGCTCTATAATTTACATAAATGATACAAGGAAAAAAGATGAAAAAAACTGTTTTAAAATTAGCATCAGCTGCAGCAATTGCAACAATTTTATCTGGATGTATGGGACAACCTACTCCAGAAAAAGAAGCTGAGCCAGACTTTAGATGTAAACAAGATGGTGAATTAGCTCCTAAATGGACTTGTAATCCTTATTTAGAAGGTTCTATAGTTGCACTTGGTGTTGCACCTAGAAATGCAGGTAACGATTACGGTATGCAAAGAGCAGAAGCAGTAGCAGAAGGAAGAGATGCTTTAGCAAATCAGATCAGTGTAAAAGTAAGTACTATGTTTAAATCATACAAAGCAACAACTGGTTCTGGAGATGCTTCTACTTTTGATAAAGCGAATTCAAAAGTTTCTAAACAACTTGCAAGTCAAACTTTACAAGGAAGTAGAGGTGTTGAATCTTGGCAAAGTAAAACAGGAACACTTTATGTTTTAGTTGGTTTAAATAGTGAAGTAGTTAAACAAGGAATGGAATCAGCTGTTAAAACATCATTTAAAAATGATAAAGCAATGTACCAAAAATTCTTAGCTGCTAAAGCAGATGGTGAGCTTGATGCTGAATTAGAAAAAGCTGCAGAGTAATTTCTAATCGTATAAAACACTAAAAGCAGGGATATTCTCCCTGCTTTTTTTATTTAAAGGAAAAAAATGTATAAACTTATTTTTATGGTTGTTAGTGTTATGTTATTCAATGGATGTATTCCTAACAATAATACAACAGTGCCAAAACAAACGCAAGAACCAAAATGGTTACAAGATCCCTACATCGATAATGACAAGGTTGCAGCTGTAGGTTGTGCACAATTTCATTTTAAAGGTGTAGAAGCACAAAAAGATTTAGCTATTTCACGAGCAATTGATAGAATTGCCACACAAAATAGTGTAATTGTAGATAATGTAACAGTAAGAGAAAAAAACAGTTATAATGGTAACAAAGGTATTTCAAAATCATCATCTGCTTCACTTCATACAGTAGATAATGTAAATGTAAGTACTAAAACAAAAGCAATATTCACAAAATATGATGGTGAAATATGCGCATGGGTGGTTCAAAAATGAAAAAATTATTACTATTATTAGCCTTATTCTCTACTAGCATAATATTAGCGGATGAATTTGCTGATTTTAAAAAACAAGAAGAAGCAAACTATTCAAAATATCAACAAACAATTGAAGAAGAGTTTAATCAATACCAAACTGCTCATGACGAAGCTTTTAAAGAGTTTTCTAAGCAACTAGGAAAAAAATGGCCGCAAAAAAATCAGCAAGCTGATATCTCTACAAAAAAGAAATTTGTTGAGTATAGTGCTGATTTAAATAGCAAAAAGGTTATCGATTATAGTAAAAATAATATTTCACTTGAAGTTATCGCAAAAACACAAGTTGAAGCAAAGAAAAAAATAGAAAATATGTTTAATTCTTTATTAAAAGAGAATGTAAAAGATGCTTACAAAAATGATATATTAGAAAATAATATTGCAAAAAAACTTAAAAAAACAAGACCTGTAGTGCAATCAAAAGAAAAGCTTGTTTCAGATGTAATTACACCGCAAGAAAAACTTGAAATGATTAATAAGTTGAAAAAACAAAATCTGATCATGGTAAAATACAAGGGAAATTTTATCTACAAAGCAAATGTCAAAATGCCATCAGATACTATGATAAGAAAAGCAAAAACATTTAAATCAGATGTACTAAAAAATGCTAATTCTCAAAAAATTCCTGCTGAACTTATCTATGCAATAATGCACAGTGAAAGTTCATTTAACCCAATGGCTAGATCACATATTCCAGCCTTTGGACTGATGCAAATTGTTCCAAGAAGTGCAGGAATAGATAGCTATCAATATCTTTACAATAAAAAAAGAGTATTAAGCTCTGCTTATTTATATAATTCAACTAAAAACATCACTATAGGTTCTGGATATTTACATGTTTTATATTATAGATATTTAAAAAATATAAAAAATCCACAAAGCAGATTATATTGTGCAATTGCTGCCTACAATACAGGCGCTGGAAATGTTGCAAAGACATTTATTGGAAATACTAATATCAATAAAGCTGCAAATACTATTAATGAAATGACTCCAGATCAAGTTTATAAAAAGCTTATTAGCAATCTCCCTTATAATGAGACACGAACCTATCTAAAAAAAGTAAATGATAGAGTTTCTGCTTACAATAAGTTATTAAAAACAACAATTTAAAGGATTAAAAATGTTTAAACTAGGTTTAGGGTTAGCCGTTTCAATATTTACAAGTGTTGCTATTGCAGATGACTATCAAGATTGGCTACAATCTCAAAGCTCTCAATATAACCAATACAAAAAAAGCCTTGATGAAGAGTTTAGTGATATGCTTAAAAAAGATTGGGAGGCATTCCAATCTATGAGCACACCATCTCCTTATAAAAAACCTAAACCAATAGAACTACCACGTGTAGTTAAACCTATTATTACACCAAAACAAGAGATTAAAAAATCTCCTATTGTAGTAGTTGAACCTATTAAAAAAACCGTTATTCCTGAAACAATACAAGAGATTGAAAAAGTAAAAAAAATTAAAGATTTTTACGAAGTTAATTTTGATTTTTATTCAACACCTATTGTAATTCAATATGATAAAAATACTCAATTTGAGCTATCGTCTATAGATAAAAATAGTATTAGTAAGTTTTGGGATATGATGAGTAAAACTAATTATAATAAACTCATCCAACAAATCAATATAGAAAAAGAAAAACTAAGTTTAAATGATTGGGCAGAGTATCAATTCATATACAAATTAGGGCTAAATATTTTTAAAGACTCAAATAGTGCTAACTTATTTACGTGGTTTACACTTGTAAAGATGGGATATGATTCAAAAGTAGGATATAGTAACGATACTATTTACTTAATGTCTACAATACAACAAAACCTTTTTCAAGTTGCATTTTTTACTCTCAATAAAAAGAAATACTATATTTTAACTCCTAACGGCAAAAATGAAAATGTAGGAAGTATTTATACCTATGCTGGTGATTACCCAAAAGCTACAAATGAACTTTCATTTAATATAACAAAAGAATTAAAACTCTACAATCATCTTACTACGAAGTCATTAAACTTTAAATACAATAATCAAAATTATACTATCAATACACAATACAGTAAAGACTTAGTAGAGTTTTATAAAAGTTTTCCTCAAACAGATTACACTGTTTATTTTAGTACACAAAACTCTACACCATTATCAAACTCTCTTCTGGTAAAACTAGCACCTTTAGTAAAAGGAAAGTCAGAAATAGAAGCGGTTAATTTACTACTTAGATTTGTACAAACATCATTTAAGTACAAAACTGACCAAACTCAATTTAATCATGAGAAAGTGATGTTTCCAGAAGAGACTATAAATTATCCATACAGTGATTGTGAAGATAGAAGTATCTTATTTAGTTACCTTGTACGAAATCTTCTAAACCTTGAGGTGATAGGAGTAAAATATAATGATCATTTAGCAACTGCTGTTGCATTATCTTCAAATATAAGTGGAGATAGCTTCAAATATAAAAATAAACAATATACGATAGCTGATGCAACATATGTAAATTCAAATGCAGGTATGTCTATGCCAAAATATAAAAATAGTAACTTTAAGATTATCGCTCTACGATAATCTTAACTTCTTATTCTTATGCTACAAATACAAGTCCATTTTCAATTTTAATTTTCCCATTAAGTTCATATTCAAAGACTTTTGTAGCAAACTTTTGCATCGCTTCATCATAGGTTGGTGTTGATTTGCAATATTCTAAAAAATCATCCGTATGTTTTATCTCATTTTTGAAACCGACAAAGTTTTCAATAAAAGTATCAACATCATAAATTGCTGTTGCTAAACCATCTTCTAATAATTTATTTGTACCTATACTTTCCCCAATACGATGAGCTAAAACAAAAATAGGTTTTTTCATTTTAAGAGCAAACTCAACACTTCTCATAGTCCCACTATTTTCATCTGCTTGTGTTACTATTAAACATTCACCTAAAGCGACAACTAGTTCATTTCTAATGGGAAAATTATATCTTTGTGATGGAGTTTTTATAGGAAATTGACTTAACATTAAACCATTTGATTCAATATCTTCTATGAGCTTTTTATTGACTGCAGGATAGCGTATATCCAACCCTGTTCCAGCGACTGCTATTGTATTACTTGATCCTGCTGCATTGTGTGCGATTGCATCGACACCCATTGCTGCGCCACTTACTACACAAATGTCATGCTTGGATAATGCTTTTGCTAATTCATGTGTATATTGTTTGGTATAACTGCTTGGCTTACGTGTTCCGACTATTGAAATAGTTCGCTTGTTAAGCAAATTAGTCTTTCCTATGTAATAAATGTTTGAAGGATACTTTTTCATAGTATCTAATTTATTAATGTGAAAATCTATCTCTTGTATCATAACTTATTTATATATACTAATTCTAAATCTTTTAAAAGATATTTTGATTCTTTCAATGTTTGAAATGTGATTGAATATGGATGACCTATTGCGATTGCCATTCCATTCTTTTTAGCACTTTTAATAGCTTTTTTCAGTTGATTTTGAATATATGTTTTATCTTTTTTATTATCTAAAAAAATATTTCGACTAAACATTTTTACACCATATTTTTTAGATGATTTTTCAGCAACAGATTTAGCAGTTGTTCTACTATCAATAAATGTATAATTGTATCTTTTAAGAACTTCAAAAAGTTTGTCCATAGCTGCTTGGTTTGATGTAAATTTACTTCCTGTATGATTATTTAAGTACTGTGTATTTGGATAAAGAGTTCTTAAATATTTGATTCTATTTTCAATAGTAGTTATACTGTCATTTATATGTAAAGTATTTTCCTCTTCATATCGACTATTACTTGCCTGTAAAGGAAGATGTATCATATAAATATTTTCTAAAGATTGTGTAATTTTAGCAGAATTTCTATGTCCTGAAGTAGGTGGTAAAAAAGCCATATTTACAGTGTATCCTAAATTTAAGACACTATTTATCTGATGCTGTGTTGTCATATCATCAATAATAATTGCTAATTTTGGTTTATTTGAAACTTCTTTTTTTGCTTTTATTTTTGGAATCACTTCTTCTTTTTTGATTGTATCTTGTTGTATTATAGGTTTTTTTATTATCTCAGGTGAAAGCATACTTGGTTCATCAGTAGGTTGTTCATCTTTTTTATCTATCTCTTCTAAATTTGGTTCTTCAAAATGAAAAACTTCTTGTTTTTGTTTTACTGGTACTTTTTGTTCTATATATGTATTATGATCTGTAGTATCGGCATAAGCAATCTCTAATGCTCTCGTTTTTTCTTCAAAAGTTATCTCTTTTTCTTTTGGTTTTGATACATCAATGGTTGCAATATCTTTGATTTCATGTGCAACATTATCAATTTGTGTTCCATAATAATTACCAATTGCTAATCCTAACAAAATGCTTGTTGCAATAATTATTATTGTTGTAAATAGTTTTTTATATGATTTTTTTTGAGGATTTCTAATTTTTTTGGGAGCTCGTCTTGGAGTAGTTTTTTTCATAAAATTTTAATTAATTTAATAAGGTGATATACTTTTTGAGCTATTCAAAAAGTATATCAGCAAAATTAGTTTTTATCTAAATCAACAATTTTGCTTGAAGAGATCCAAGGCATCATCTCTCTTAGTTTGTTTCCTGTTTGCTCAATTAATGAAGCTTTAGCGTTAGCTCTTTCAGCGTTCATTCTTGGATAACCAGATTGACCTTCTAAGATGAAATCTTTTGCAAATCTACCATCTTGAATCTCTTTTAAGATCTCTTTCATAGCTGCTTTAGATTCAGCATTGATAACTCTTTTTCCAGATACATAATCACCATACTCAGCTGTATTTGAAATAGAATATCTCATATCAGAAATTCCACCTTCGTACATTAAGTCAACGATTAGTTTTAACTCATGTAAACACTCAAAGTATGCCATTTCAGGAGCATATCCAGCTTCTGTTAATGTTTCAAAACCAGCTTGAACTAAAGATACTGCACCACCACAAAGTACTGCTTGCTCTCCGAATAAATCTGTTTCTGTTTCATCTTTAAAAGTTGTTTCGATAATACCTGTTCTACCACCACCGATAGCTGAAGCATATGCAAGTGCAACTTCTTTAGTATCACCAGATGCATCTTGAGCAACAGCGATTAAATCAGGAATTCCTCCACCTTTTGTGAATTCATTTCTTACTGTGTGACCTGGAGCTTTAGGAGCAACCATCATTACATTTCCATTTGCTTCTGGAGTAATTCTTCCATAATGGATGTTAAAACCATGTCCAAATGCTAAATATGCACCATCTTTAAGATTAGGTTTAATCTCAGAGTAGTAGATTTCTGATTGATTTTCATCAGGCAATAAAATCATTACAACATCAGCACCTTTTGTAGCTTCTGCAACAGTTTTAACTTCAAAACCTTTTGCTTCTGCTTTAGCCCATGAAGAACCATTTTTTCTTAAACCAACAACAACTTCAACACCAGAATCTCTTAAGTTTTCTGCGTGTGCATGACCTTGTGATCCAAAACCAATCATTGCTACTTTTTTAGATTTAATTAACTCAATGTTACAATCTTTGTCATAATAAACATTTAATGCCATTTTATTTCCTTTTTTTCAATTAATAATAAATTTATGCGATTATATCAAAAATATATTTTTATTCACTTAATGAATCATACTATATATTATAATTTTTGTAATAATCTGCTATTATGATATAAAAGTAACAACCAATAAAACTAGGAAGATTTGTGAAACAAGAAACTTTAAAACATATTTATGAAACTCAAAATAGCAATATTGTGAAATTTGAAAATGACAATTATACTTTAAATAGTAAGTATAAAATTGGAACGGTAAGTATCACAAATAAAACAGCATCTTTAAATCTTACATCAAATTCAAGTCAAAAAATCTACATCGATTTTGATAAATTAAATGGTGCATATAAAGAAGACACAGTTCTTGTGCAAGTTTTATTTAATCCAAAAGGACGAACAAAAGCAAAAGTTATTCAAATTCTCAATCGAAATGAGAATTCTATACTATGTTTTGTAAAAGATAAAAATCTTTTTACAATCAAAGAAAACATTCTTATTGATTGTGATACTGTTAATAATCAAGATGGAGATGTAGTTGTATTTTCTGAAGGGAAAATCAGCTCAAAATTTGGACATATTGCTGATGCTAAAGTTGATGAAAAAATCTCTTTATTTTTATATAATGAATACTATAGATTAACAGACTCCCCAAAACTTAGTTACGATACACTTATAAAAGAGAATAGAAAAGACTTAACGCATCTTGAGTTTAGTACAATTGATCCTGCAAGTGCAAAAGATCATGATGATGCAATATACTTTGATAGTGAAACAAATGAACTTTATGTAGCTATTGCTGATGTAAGTGCGTATGTAAAAGAGGGAAGTACCTTAGACCAAGATGCACTAAGAAGATCATTTTCTATATATTTTCCACACAAAGTTTTACCAATGTTACCATTTGAACTAAGTACAGATCTTTGTTCACTCGTACCAAATAAACCAAGACCAGCGTATGTATTTAAAATGAAAATTGACTCAAAAACTATGAAAGTAACTTCGAGTGAACTTTTTGAAGCGATGATTGAATCAAAACATAAACACAGTTATGAATATATAGATGAAGTTTTAGAACAAAATGATGAGAATAATATCCATATAAAACTTTATAAAATCACTCAAAAACTCAAAAAAAATCGTCTCAAAAATGGATTTGATTTTAGAAATGATGAAATTCGATTGATTCTAAATAAAGAGGAACAACTTGTAGATTTTAAACTTGAATCATCATCTCCATCTCATAGTTTAGTTGAAGAGTGTATGCTTTTAGCAAATCAAGAAGCTGCAAAAAGATTAAAATCTATTGGTATTTTTAGAGTACATGATGAACCATCTGATTCTAAAATCAAAAAACTTCTTGATGAAGTAAACTTTTTAGGAATAGAAGCAAAACTTAAAGATGATGTTCATTCAACAATCATCAGTATTCAAAAACTTGCAAGAGAAGCTAACTTAGAACAAGAAGTTGATGAACTTATTATCCAATCACAACAACAAGCTTCATATTCAAGTATCAAAAAACCTCACTTTGGTTTAGGGTTTACAGATTATTCACATTTTACTTCACCTATTAGAAGATATTCTGATTTAGTACTTCACCGTATTTTAAAAACAGGAAAAGTACCAAATGACATAGAAAATATTTGTGAAGATATTAGTGTTCGAGAAAGAGAAATAGCTTCATTAGTTTGGGATTATGAAGATAGAAAATATGCACGATATTTAAGTAACCATATTGGGAAAAACTACATGGCTACTATTGTTGATACAGATACAATTATTGTAAAACTTGATGAGGGTGTAAAAGGTGCTCGTGTACATATAGAAAACTACTCAGGAGAAAAACTCTTTTCAAAAGTGCAAGTTAAAATAAAAAGTAGCGATATAATCTCTAAAAAAATCAATGCTATAATTGTTTAAATTTATATACAAAAGGACTTAACTATGGAAATAGGACAAAAACTAGAATTTTTATATACAGTAGAAGAGAAAGATTTAGCAAAATACGTTGCTGTTGATTCTCAAGATAATTTTCCAGAAGTACTTGCAACTGCAAGAATGGTAGCTCTTATGGAGATCTCAGCAGCAAGATTGATGAATCCATTAGTGCAAGAAGAGGAGCAATCAGTTGGCGTTGATGTCAATGTAAAACACCTTGCCCCTACTCCTGTCAATGCTCAAGTAAAACTCATCGCAACTTTTACAGGAATGGACAGCAAACTTTATAAATTTGATGTAGAGATTCATGACGAAGGTGGATTAGCTGGAAAAGGTAGCCATACAAGAGCCATTATCAAAACTGAGCGCCTTATGCAAGGTATATCTAAAAGAACAAATAAATAATAAGTGATAATACCAAATGTATAAAAACCAATTTGATAATGAATTTGCATCTAACATCAGCTACAATGGATATATGTTTTATGGCCAATGTGATTATTTAGTTGACCTCTATTCTAATAAAGTAGCTACTAAACTAGCAAATGGGGAAGATATCAGAAAAATCTATTTCGATGAATACAATTATAAAGAGTGTGACAACTTTTTATCACAGTCATCATTATTTTCTGCATCAAATATTTTGATGATAAAAACTATTAAAAAAATACCAAAAAAAGAGCTCGATGAACTCATCGCATTGTGTAATACAAACCCTGATAGTTATCTTATCATCTCTTGTATTGGAGATACTGATTTTAAAACTATGGCAAAAAGTTTTACGAAAAAAACTAATAGCTGTGAAGTACGATTTTTTACTCCAACAGATCAAGAAGCAATTCATATGTTAAATACTGTGATACAAGAGAAAAATATACAATGTGGATTTGGTGAGTTACAGTATCTTTATAATATGCACCAAAAAGATTTAGCACTTGCAGTTAATGATCTAAATAAATTATCAATTTTACAAACACCTATCACTGCAAATATTATAAATGCTCAGTGTTTTGGAATGGGTGCAGTCTCAGTAGATGAATTTTTCAATAAACTTTTTACTGGACAAAATATCAATAAAGACCTCTATATGATTTTAGAAGAAGGTATGAATGAGATTAATTTAATCAATCAAACAACAACTTTCATACAACAACTTTTTACTATTAATAGCTATTTAAAACTTCATGGTCAACTCAACATCATTGAAATATGGGGATATAAACTGCCAACAAATATCGCAAACATACGAGCTAGTATCGCTATGAAATTTAACAATGACAAATTTATAGAGATGCTAAACTTTTTTTCAAATTTGGAATTAGAACTCAAAACAAAAAAAGGTTTGGATCTAAATAGTTACACACAAGCTTGTTTTAGGAATTTCTCAGCAAGTTTAAGATAAAATCGCCCTTCAAAGTGGAAATATTTCAAATTTTATTTGATCTATTGCCCTTACCTTGCTGATAAATTTACGTTTACCGGCTAAAACCAAAAGGAGAAAGAATGGCTAGAATTAGACATTACGAGACTATGTTTATAGTTAAAGCAACACTTACAGATGAGGAAACTCAAGCAGAAATCGCAACTGTAAAAGCTAATATTGAAAAAAATGGTGGAACAATTGTTTCTGTTGATGATATGGGTTCAAGAAACCTTGCGTATGAAATCGAAAAGCAAAAAAGAGGTTACTACTACGTAATTTACTTCACTGCACCTTCTGAATCAATTACTGAATTAGAAAGAAACTACAGAGTTAATGAAAATATCATTAGATTTATCTTCATCAAATCTGAAAGTAAAACAGAGATCAAACACTGGACTGTAATGTCAGACGAAGCTGCTAAGAAAGCTGCAAAATAATTTTAGTTAGTTAGCAAGGAATTTTTTATGTACAATAAAGTGATAATGATAGGAAACCTTACAAGAGAAATTGAATTAAAGTATCTTCCAAGTGGTAGTGCTATAGCAAATGGAGCTATTGCAACAAGCCACAAATATAAACTACAAAATGGGGAACAAAAAGAAGAAGTTTGTTTTCTAGATTTTTCTATATTTGGTAAAGGTGGAGAGATTTTTAATCAATATGTACGAAAAGGTTCTAAGGTTATGCTTGAGGGAAGATTAATTTTTCAACAATGGAAAGCTCAAGATGGAACAAATAGAAGTAGACATGCACTTAGTGTAACAGAGTTTAAATTTTTAGACGGAAAATCTGATTCACAAGATGGTGGAATGAACAACTATAATGCTCCAATGCAAAACAGCCAACCACAGCAAAATTATAATGCTCCACAGCAGCCACAACAAAATTATAACGCTCCACAACAACCACAGCAAAACTATAATAGTGGTATGAACAACTCTTATGAGCAAAACATACCTACAATTGATATAGACAACGACGAAATTCCGTTTTAGTCTATAGTAAAATATAAAAGGAACCATTATGGCTGAAAGAAGAAAATTCGCAAAAAAATATTGTAAATACTCTGCAATGAAATTAGATTATATTGACTATAAAAATGGAGAATTACTAAAAATCTCTATGTCTGAAAGAGGTAAAATTATGCCAAGACGTCTTACTGGAACATCTAAAAGATTTCAAGAGCAAGTTGAAAATGCAATTAAAAGAGCAAGACACATGGCACTTGTACCTTACATTGTAAACACAAATGATTTAGCTGACGCAGCATACGCTAGAAGATAATAAATTATCTACACTATAAAAGGGGGAGCTTCTTATGAAGTTCCCCCTTTTTTTTGCCAAATATATTAAAATTTTCTGAATTAAACACAAATATATTAAAAATTAGTTATAATCGCGAAAATTAATGTAAGGTTTCGAACCTAGGAGAAAAAATGAGAGATATTAGAAACATTGCCGTTATCGCACACGTTGACCACGGTAAAACAACACTTGTAGATGAGCTTTTAAAGCAGTCTGGTACTTTTGATGAGAGAGCAGAAACAGAAGATAGAATGATGGATAGTAATGACATCGAAAAAGAAAGAGGTATTACTATTCTTGCAAAGAATACTGCTATTGATTATAAAGACGTAAGAATTAATATCATTGACACTCCGGGCCATGCTGACTTTGGTGGAGAAGTTGAGCGTGTTCTTAAAATGGTTGATTCTGTTTTATTACTTGTAGATGCACAAGAAGGTGTTATGCCTCAAACAAAATTCGTTGTTAAAAAAGCATTAGAAATTGGTCACAGACCAATTGTTGTTGTTAACAAAATTGATAAAGATGCAGCTGAACCAGATAGAGTTGTAGATGAAGTTTTCGACCTGTTTGATCAAATGGGTGCTACTGAAGAGCAACTAGAATTCCCTGTTGTATATGCAGCTGCTAAAAATGGTATCTCAAAATTATCATTAGATAGTGACAATGACAATATGATTCCATTATTAGATATGATTTTAGAAGAAGTACCTGAACCAACTGGATCAGATGACAATGGTCTTCAACTACAAGTATTTACATTAGGTTATGATAACTTTATTGGTAAAATTGGTATTGCTAGAATCTTTAATGGTACAATTTCAATGGGTGAAACTGTTACTTTAGTTAAAGCTGATGGTGAAAAAATAAATGGTAGAGTTACTAAACTTATTGGTTTCAAAGGTTTAGAAAAGATGGACATTCAAAAAGCTGGTCATGGAGATATCGTTGCAATTGCTGGTTTTGAAACTGTAGATGTTGGAGATTCACTTTGTGATCCTAAAAATCCAATGCCACTAGATCCTTTACATATTGAAGAACCAACATTATCTGTAACATTTGCAGTAAACAACTCTCCTTTAGCTGGAACAGAAGGTAAATTTGTAACTTCTAATAAAATTCAAGAAAGACTTGCAGCTGAAATGAATACAAACATTGCAATGCAATATGAACCTAAAGGTGATGCAGCATTTGAAGTAAGAGGAAGAGGTGAGTTACAAATCACAATTCTTGCAGAAAATATGAGAAGAGAAGGTTTTGAATTTTCAATCTCTAGACCAGAAGTTATTGTAAGAGAAATAGATGGTGTTAAGTGTGAGCCATTTGAGCATTTAGTTTGTGATGTTCCAGATGAGTTTTCTGGTTCTGTAATTGAAACTTTAGGAAAAAGAAAAGCTGTAATGTCAAACATGGTTCCAATGGGTGATGGAAGTACAAGAATTGAATTCGAAATTCCAGCACGTGGATTAATTGGTTATAGAGGACAATTCTTAACAGATACAAAAGGTGAAGGTGTAATGAATCACTCATTCTTAGAATTTAGACCACACTCTGGTTCTGTAACATCAAGAATGAATGGTGCTTTAGTTTCTATGGAACAAGGAGAAGCTGTAGCTTACTCAATCTTTAACCTTCAAGACAGAGGTGTTATGTTTATTGCTCCACAAGATAAAGTTTATGGTGGTATGGTAATTGGTGAACATTCAAGAACTAATGACCTTGATGTTAATCCTGTAAAAGCTAAACAACAATCAAATGTAAGATCAAGTGGAGCGGACGAAGCTATTAAAATTATTCCAGCTAGAGATATGTCATTAGAGCATGCATTAGAGTGGATTGAAGATGATGAACTAGTTGAAGTTACACCTATTTCTATTAGAGTTAGAAAAAGAGAACTTGATCCAAGTGCTAGAAGAAGAGCAGAAAAACAAAAGAAAGATTTAAAATAAGAATCTCTGTTAACTCCCCTTGTCCTTGTGGAACTGGCAACAAATATAAAAAGTGTTGCCAACCTTTCCACAAAGGCAAACTACCCTCAACTGCTTTAGAATTGATGCGATCAAGATACTGTGCTTACGCTTTCGCAATAACTAGCTATATTATTAAAACAACTCATCCAAAGAATATTGATTATTCAAAAAATACCACCTTATGGACGCAAGATATATTACAATTTTCAACTAGTTTTACATTCAAAAAATTAACTATACTTGAATTTATTGAAGATATTGATTCTTCATATGTGACATTCACCGCAACCATTTTTCAAAATACAATAGACCAATCATTTACAGAAAAAAGTATGTTCAAAAAAGTCAATAATCAGTGGCTTTACCACTCAGGTATACATTTATAATACTTATAGTATAATCAAGCATATACGTACAAAAGGAAAATTATGCAAATATACATAGGAAATATGAATTATAAAACTAACGAAGAATCTATAACAACTTTATTTAGTGATTTTGGAGAAGTTGATTCAGTAGTATTAATTACAGATAGTGAAACAGGACGATCAAAAGGTTTTGGTTTTGTAACTATGAATGACACTAAAGCTGCACAATCAGCAATCGAAGCATTAAATGAAAAAGAATTTGAAGGAAGAGCACTTCGAATTAATGAAGCGCAACCAAAAAAAGAAAAATAATACTCTCATTAATATTGTAGGAAACTATCCTGCAATATATTCTAAACATATAATAAATAAAATTTAGATATACTCACAAGAAATACATAATACAAGGTTCAAATATGAGTTTAAAAGAAGATGTTGAATACATCAAAAAAGAGATCTCTGCTGAAGAGAGTTATATAGAAAACTTTTTTAAAGTTGAAAAAATATTTAAAAAATATAAAAAACTAATCATTGCTACAGTTGTAATAATTTTCGTATCAGTTATTGGATATTATATATCATCATATATAACACAAAAGAACACAATGCAAGCAAATATAGCATTTAATGCATTAATTAAAAATCCTAATGACACAGAAGCACTTGCAGTCTTAAAAGCAAAAAATTCAAAACTTTATGAAATATATCAATATAAATTAGATACATCTAAAAAAACAGATGTAGAATTTTTTAGTGAATTAGTGCAATACACAGAAGCTATAAAAGAAAATAGCATAGAAAAAATTACATCTGTAACACAAAAACAAAAATTTCTTCTTCAAGATTTTGCATTATTAAACAAAGCTATAATTCAAGCACAAAATACTCAATATTCAGATGCAAAAGATACTTTAAAACTTATCAATGATAAATCTGAAGTTGCTCCTCTATCAAAAATGCTTGAGCATTTTTTATTAACAAAGTAAAGATGATATTATGAATAAATTACTATCTCTTTCTTTTTTATTTTTAATTATGTTTACAGGATGTAGTTCAAA
>JBATTX010000008.1:0-8123 GCA_049670825.1 Arcobacteraceae bacterium
TTTAGGTGGTTTTTTAATGGCAATTGCTGTAGAAAAGACTGGGTTACATAAAGTCATTGCATATAAACTTTTAAGTATTTTTCCTTCAACAGCAAGAGGTATTATTTTTGCACTGGCAATCACATCATCAGTATTAAGTTCACTATTATCAAATACTACAACAGCACTTTTACTCATGCCAATCGCTTTATTTTTAACAGATATAAAAAAACTACAAGTTAGACTTATCTTAGCTGTAGCGTATGGTGCAAGTATAGGTGGAATCATTACCCCAATAGGAACACCTCCCAATCTTATATTGATGGGCTTTTTACAAGAAAATAATCTTCCAGTACTTAGTTTTGTAGAATGGACACTTCAAACAATCCCTTTAGCAATAATTATGCTCATCATTGTGCCATTTATACTTTCCTTGGGAGGAAAAAATTTTGTTATAGACAAAAATGTAGAGACTAAACAAACTCTTAATGGGGAGCAAAAAAGACTTTTATATATTTTATCAACTTTAGTGATTGTACTTTTTGCAAACTCATTTTTTAAAATAAGTGAAGCTGGAATATTACTCGGATATGGATTGATGATGTTTCTTCCAAAAATTGGTTTTATACAATGGGAGGATACAAAAAGAGTGCCTTATGAGATAATGTTTTTATTTGGTGCTGGTTTTTCTATCGCAAAAGCTTTTAGTACAACAAATTTAGCTTCTGATATTTCAAATTTGCTATTAAACTTAACAGAACTTAGTCCAATTCTCTTGATACTTTTAGTTGCAGCATTGATAACCTTTACAACTGAAGTGACAAGCAATACGGCACTTATTTCTATAGCATTACCTATTATATACTCTTTAGGAATGAGTGCAAATATTGATGTGAATTTACTTTTAATGGTAGCAACTATTTGTGCAAGTTACGCTTTTATGCTTCCTATTGCAACACCCCCAAATGCAATCGCAATGAGTAGTAAAATAGTTACTATAAAAGATATGGCAAGTTATGGAATATTTTTTAATATAATAGCTGTTTGTATGACTACATTAGTTGCTATGATTATTTGGTAATTTTCTTGTGATACTCTTAAAGTGTTTAATGTTAGAATGGCAAAAAATGATAGGAAAACTATGAAATTATTACCTTTAGCTCTATTTATATTTATCTCAACTTTATATGGAACATCAAATGACAAAATCACATTAGAATGGCTTGAAAAAAAGCCAACAAGTTTTGCAAAAGATTTTTATATTTGGAGATATCTCAATCAAAACATCTCACCAGAACAATCAAACGAAGCTTTAAGTCAAGTGCGATACCTCAATAATAAAATTTTATACAGATACATTAATAAATCAAAAGATATCAATCTACAAGAATACAAAAAATGTATGAAAGGAAAAACAAAAAATCTTCTGTCTAAAGAGGACTATTGTATTGAAGCTGGATTGAGTGTTTATGATGCAACGAAACTTTCAAAAAAAGAGTTAGAGAAAGTTATTGAAAAATCTAATAAAGAGTATCCAGAGTTTACGAAAAAACTTGAGATCATCAAATCAAATATTCCATTTAAAAAGCTGATCACTGTAGATAATGATACTTTTTTTAATACCTTTAATGAGTGTGGTGGAAACTTTAGAGTGAAAAATTTCAATCACTATTTTCCTGCTAAATTATTAGTAACACTCAAAGAGGATAAAAAATTTGCACAAACGATTAAACTGATTGTAACAAATCTAAAAATGACAAAAGCGCAAATTTCACTACTAAAATTAAGTCCTGAAGGTCTAGACTTTAAGTCTGTTTTTCATCTTGCTGTTAATGCAATTCGACATAAAAAAGAAGATTTAGCTTTAATTTATCTTGAAAATGCTTTTTCAAAGGCATATTATAGAATGGAAAAAGACAATATTTTATTTTGGCAATACCAGCTTACTAAAGATAAAAAATATTTAGATACTTTATCACAAAGTTGGGATGTAAATTTGTATTCTGTATATGCAAACAATTTATTGAAACAAACAAACAAAAATATTATTTTTGATATCAAACAAAATAAACAAACACAAACAAATTATGATATAACAGATCCATTTAGTTGGTTAGCTGTATTAGATGATACTAAAAAGATGGATGATGAAAAACTTTCAAAATATGAAAATCTGTTTACTTCAAAACAAACACTTGGACACTTAGCTTTTGTAAAAGAGCGATATGAACATTATAAAAAATCATATTTTGTAACTCCATATGAAAATTATCTAAAAAATATAGATAATGATAGAAAAGCACTTATTTATGCAATAGGAAGACAAGAAAGTAGATTTATTCCTACTTCAATTTCCCCATCATACGCAATGGGCACAATGCAAATTATGCCATTTTTAAGTCGTGCTATTGCAAAAGATTTAAAAGAATCATATGATATAGATAAGCAATTAACAGCAAAAACAAATTTAAAATATGCAGACTATCATTTAGATTATTTAGAGAGAAATTTAAAACATCCATTATTTATTGCTTATGCATATAATGGTGGAATAGGCTTTACTCAAAGATTATTAAAAGAGGGATTATTTAAAAAAGGGAAGTATGAACCTTATTTAAGTATGGAACTTCTACCTTATGATGAAACGAAAAAATATGGAAAAAAAGTACTCACTAACTATTTTATATACAACAATCACTTGAATAAAAAGAACAAATTAGACTATACTATATTGATAAATGGTATCAGGAACTTATAAAATAAAAGTAGTTTAGGAAACTAAAAACTGATTTTGGGTATCATACGAAAAATTCACGATTTAATATCAATATAGGAACGATAATGTCAAACAAAACACTGGTAATTACAGGGGCAACTAAAGGTATAGGGAAAGCATGTGCTTATAGATTTGCAAAAGAAGGTATCAATATTGCCTTTACATATAATTCTAATGAAGAGTCTGCAAAGGTTATTGCCGCTGATTTAGAAGCAAAATTTGGAGTAAAAGCGAGATATTATCCATACAATATCTTAGAGCCAGAAACTGCAAAAGAGTTATTCTCAAAAATTGATGAAGATTTTGAAAGTGTAGATTACTTCATCTCAAATGCTATGATTTATGGAAGACCAGTTGTTGGTGGATATGGTAAATATATGAAACTAAAACCAAGAGGTTTAAATAATATCTATACTGCTACAGTTGATGCCTTTGTATGTTGTTCTCAACAAGCTGCAAAAAGAATGGAAAAAGTAGGTGGTGGAGCAATAGTAAGTTTAAGTTCTACAGGAAACTTAGTATATATTGAAAACTATGCAGGGCATGGTACAAACAAAGCAGCAGTTGAAGCTATGGTAAGATATGCAGCTACAGAATTAGGTGCTATGGGAATTAGAGTAAATGCAGTTTCAGGTGGACCAATTGATACAGATGCATTAAAAGCATTTACAAACTACGAAGAGGTTGCACAAAAAACAGCTGAACTTTCTCCACTAGGAAGAATGGGACAACCTGAAGATTTAGCATCAGCATGTTATTTTTTATGTAGTGATGAGGCATCGTGGATTACTGGTAGTACACTTCTTGTTGATGGTGGAACTACATTTAAATAATGGTAGAAACAAAAAAAGAAAAAAACTTAAATTTACCAAACATTTTAGCAGCATTCAGAATCGCCCTTGCGCCTTTAATGTTATGGTTTATGGTTGACCAATCAAACCCTATATTTGATGGATGGCATCCAAGTTGGTTTGATTATTTTGCTGGGCTTATTTTTGTTATAGCTTCAGTTACAGACTTTTTTGATGGATATATTGCAAGAAGTTGGAATCAAATGACAAAGCTAGGAAGTATTCTTGACCCCTTAGCAGATAAGATGCTTGTACTTGCTGGTTTTGTTGGATTACTTTCGATGAACAGAGCAAGTGCTTTTGCTATATTTTTGATACTTTCAAGAGAATTTTTTATTACAGGGCTTAGAGTAGTAGCTGTTTCTGAAGGTAAATCAGTAGCTTCTACAATGGCTGGAAAAATTAAAACAGTAGTACAAATGATTGCTATTGGATTTTTAATTATGAATTGGCCATATGGAACTGAACTTTTATGGTTTGCAGTATTACTTACCCTTTACTCAGGATATGAGTATATAAGAGATTATTCAAAATAATACTCTTTTTTAAGAGCTAAATAGTTTTATTTGGCTCTTCTTTTCAATGAATATACATTAACAATATTACATAATCATAACTTTACAAGAAATTGGATAGAATCCAAGAAAAAATAAACAAGGATAAAACTTGGGTTTTATAACTTTTCTTATCGTCTTATCAATTTTAGTATTCATACATGAATTAGGTCATTTTACAGTAGCACGACTTTTAGGTGTAAAGGTATATGTATTTTCTATAGGTTTTGGGAAAAAACTTATCTCTAAACAATACAAAGGCACTGAGTGGTCTTTTTCTCTTATCCCTTTAGGTGGTTATGTAAAGATGAAAGGGCAGGAGGATTTAAACCCTGCCTTAGCAAATCAAGATGCAGATAGTTATAATGTGAAAACTCCATTTGAAAGAATCCTTATATTACTTGCTGGTCCTTTTGCTAACTTTTTGTTAGCTTTTGTGATCTACATACTTATTGGACTATTAGGAAATAATCATCTTTCACCAACTATTGGAAAAGTGATAGAAAACTCACCAGCTGCAGCTTCAGGACTACAAGCAAATGATAAAATTCTTAGAATCAATAATATTGATATCAAAACATGGGATGATCTAAGTGATATTATCAAAGATTCAAATGGCGCTTTACAGTTTTATGTAAATAGAGATGAGAAGATAAAAACATTTATCATCAATCCAGAGATAAGTGACTCTCAAAATATCTTCAAAGAGAAGATCAAAAAAAGAATGATCGGAATATCTCCTGCTCCAAAAGTAGTGACAATCTTTTATTCCCCATTAGAGTCAATCTCATTTGCGTATGATAAAACAATAGAATCGAGCAAAATGATATTTTTAGGTGTGCAAAAACTTATCCAAGGGATAATTCCCAGTAGTGAGATTGGTGGAGTAATTAGTATAGGAACTGTTATTTCAGATGCGAGTCAGTCAAGTTTTGTGGCACTTTTAACAATCATGGCTTTGATCTCTGTGAATCTTGGGGTATTAAATTTGTTACCAATCCCTGCACTTGATGGTGGACATATTATGTTTAATCTTTATGAGATGATAACCAAAAGAAAACCAAGTGATAAAGTTCTTGTTGCCTTGACAGTTGCAGGTTGGGCAGTTTTATTAGGGTTAATGACTTTAGGCGTTTATAACGATATAGTAAGACTTCTAGGATAAATAAAATTTTAAACATTTTTTTATAGTTTCTGTTTTAATTGCATTTAATATTTTAAAGAGTATCATAAATATACAAAAATTAAATTCAAAGGAAATAATATGTCAACAACAACAGAAATTGAAACAATAGCTTTAGCAAATACAAAAAAAGGTGTTATTAGTATCTCAAATATTACTGAACCATATGGAGCAGGAAGTGGTGATGTTACAAGTATCGGTATCTCTTTAACTGGAAAAGAACCAGAGTGGAAAGTACACCTTCCAAAAGAAAATATTGATGCAGTAATTGCAGCTTTACAAAAAGCAAAATAATTTTGTAATATCTCCATATAAAAAATACAATCAATTTAAACAACCTCTTTTTCAGAGGTTGGAGATTAAAATTCTTCGACTATCTTACACTCTATTCAGCACTATTTTATAAAATTAAAAATAAAACTAATTTTTTTATTCATATTCTATTAATTAAAATCTGTTATCATAAAGAAAACAATTTTGGAGTAATTAAATGAAAAATATTTTAGTTGTATTACTGTTTGTAATATCACTATTTGCAAATGATAACGACTTTTTAGAACCATCGGAAGCATTTAAAGTATCAATATCACAAAAAGAGTCATCATTAAATATAGATGTAAAACTTGATAAGTCAATTTATCTGTATGATGAGTATTTAAAAGTAATAATTTTACCACAAAATATTGATATAACTAAAGAGTTAAAATTTCCAAAACCTGTAGAGTATGATGGTTTTATTGTTCATTTTCATGGTATGAATATTGATGTACCATATAGTTTAATAGAATCAAAAATTGGAAATGAATCATACGAATTACAGTTTAATTATCAGGGGTGTTCAAAAGCTGGTTTGTGTTACTCACCATTATCTGAAACATTAAAAGTAGAGAAAATGGCTGTATCAAATGTTCCTACAATTAAAGAACCAAAAGTGTTAAGTATACCAACAGCTAGTATGCCAGCAGTAGGGAATGAAACAGATACTATCACTCAAACACTCAAAGATGGAAGTATATTATTAGTATTGGCTACCTTTTTTGGATTTGGTCTTTTACTTTCTCTTACACCTTGTATTTTTCCTATGATACCAATTCTATCAAGTATCATAGTACAACAGTCAACTAAAGATGGTGGAAAGATGTCTGCTTCAAAAGGGCTATTTTTATCGGTAGTTTATGTACTTGCTATGAGTGTTGCATATACAATAGCTGGAGTTTTGGCAGGTTTATTTGGTGCAAATCTACAAGCGATGCTTCAAGACCCAATTGTCATTATTATATTTGCATCGATTTTTGTGTTACTCGCATTTTCAATGTTTGGATATTTTGAAATTGGACTTCCTCAAAGTTGGCAAACAAAACTGAACAATACAAGCCAAAATAGTAGTAAAAATGGTGGAATCATTGGTGTTGCCGTGATGGGATTTTTCTCAGCATTGATAGTTGGACCTTGTGTTGCTCCACCACTTGCTGGGGCGTTAGTGTATATTGGTCAAACTGGTGATGCATTTTTAGGTGGGCTTGCTTTATTTGTGATGAGTTTAGGTATGGGATTACCACTTTTAGCAATTGGTTTAGGTGCAGGAAAATATATGCCAAAACCAGGCGGTTGGATGGAAACTGTTACAAAGCTTTTTGGTATCATTATGTTAGCGATTGCATTATGGATGTTAGAGCGAATTATACCTTCGATTGTTTTTATGTTTTTAAGTTCATTTTTACTTATCGGAGCTGCTTTGTATCTAAAAGAATTTGAGCATATTATTATCAAGCTTATTACTACTGTGATATTTATTTATGGTGTGATTGTATTTACAGGAGCAGTAAGTGGTGCAACCAATATTTTAGATCCACTAGAAAACTTCAAAGGTGGAAGTGTATCTATAAAAGAGAAAAAACTCGACTGGGTATATGTGAAAAATATTGAACAATTAGAAGATGTTGTATCAAAATCATCAAAACCAATTATGATAGACTTTTGGGCAACTTGGTGTGTGAGTTGTAAAGAGTTTGACAATATCACATTTAAAGAGCAAAAAGTTTTAGATGTTCTTGCTGGTTATCAGTTAGTCAAAGTTGATGTAACAAAAAACACAGATGATGATAAAGCTTTAATGAAAAAGTTTAATCTTTTTGGACCACCAGCTATGATATTTTATGAAAATGGAAAAGAGATAACATCACAACGAATCATTGGATATAAAAATCCAGAGCAATTTTTAAAGAATTTAGAGAGATAAAATGGATTTATTAGTTTATATCGAGCGCGGTGGAATTATTGTTAATATTTTGATATTTATGAATATTGTTGGTTTTACGATTATGTTGTGGAAAAGTTTTGTTTTTTTTATTACAAATAGAAATATTGATAATATTTCAAATGAGATAATCAAAGAGTTAAAATTAACACAAAATTATGAATTAGCACAAATACAATCAAGTATTGCACTAAAAGTAAACACTATAGAAGTAGGTTTAAATACGATTAAAATCATCGCTTCACTTTCTCCTTTGATTGGATTATTGGGTACAGTTATTGGTATTTTAAATTCATTTGATAGTATTAGTCATTTAGGTTTAGGAGATCCCACAGTATTTTCAAGTGGTATTAGTATCGCTTTGATTACTACAGTTGCCGGTTTGATTGTTGCTATTCCTCATTATATTGGGTATAACTATTTTTTAGGAAGCTTGGACAAAATCGAAATCAAATTAGAAAAAGTAGTTTTAGATAAGATACAATGAGAAAACACAGAATTCCACTGACTCCTGATATAACAC
>JBATTX010000009.1:0-12478 GCA_049670825.1 Arcobacteraceae bacterium
AGTGATCGTGTATATAAAAAGGCTTGGGATGATGAACGAATTTTTAATCTCTTTAAAGAGGAGAGAGGAAAACATTTTGATCCAAAATTGATCGATATATTTTTTGAAAATTTAGATGAGTTTTTAAAAGTAAGAGAACAGTTTAAAGATGTATAAATTGAGTTTTCACTCAATTTATACGAAGTTTACTTTATAATTGTAGCTATTAACTTATCACCACTTACTTCTGTTACTTTTGCCGTATAAACCACACCAGCTTTTATCTCAGTTCCAAGTTCATTATCATTGATATAAATTTCACCATCAATATCTGGTGCCCAAGCTAATTTTCTTGCACTTAACAGATACTCATGTTCACTACTTTCACCATCAACCACAACTTCAAACGTTTTACCAACTTCCTCTTCTAGTTTCTCTTGAGTAATTTTAGAGATAATAGCTCCTAAAATTTCTGCACGTTCATCAATAAGCTCTTGATCTACTTTATCTTCAAAATCATAAGCAGTCGTACCATCTTCGTCACTATAACTAAATACATTTACTCTATCAAATCTATACTCTTCCAAATATGAACATAATTCTTCAAAATTTTCCTCTGTTTCACCAGGATGCCCAACAATAAATGTAGATCGTGTAAAACTATTCTCTTGATTTTTCATATGCTGCATTAAGTCTTTTAATTGCTCAGCACCTTTTCCTCTTTTCATGATTTTTAATACATTTGAAGAGATGTGTTGTAAAGGCATATCATAATAAGTATGAAACACTTTTGATGCTGCAATTTTTTCGATTAAATTATTTGTAGTTGTAGATGGATAAAGATATAAAATTCTTGCACTTTTTACACCTTCAATTTTTTCAACCTTTGTAATAAGTTGTTCTAATCCATCATTCATATTAAAATCTCTTAAATATGAACTACTATCTTGAGATACAAAAGAAAAATCATAATATCCCTGAGAAACTAAATTTTTCACTTCCGCTTCTATTGAACCTAAAGGACGACTGTTTAGTTTTCCTTTAAATGATGGGATAGCACAAAATGAACATTTTTGATTACATCCTTCACTTATTTTTACATATGCATGGTAAGTTGAACCAGTAACCACCCTATCATTTTCTTCCGTAGCTAAAAATACTTTATCTGTAAATTGTCCTCTTTTCTCATCAACAAGTTTATCAATAATATCATAGTCACCAACACCAGTAAAGATATCTACTTCATTTGACATACCTTCTTGGAGTTCCTCTTTATATCTTTCACTTAAACAACCAGCCATTACTAATACTGATTCTTTTTTTCTTGTACTATCTAAGTCAAATATAGTGTTTAAACTCTCTTGTTTTGCACTTTCAATGAATCCACAAGTATTTACTATAATTAAGTCAGCCTGAGTACTATCATCTGTCATTGTATAATCTTTAAGTTTACCAAGCATAACTTCACTATCTACTAAATTTTTTGTACAGCCTAAACTTATAAGGTGCAATTTTTTCATTATAATCCTAATTAAATATTTCTAAAATAAGTAGATATTATATAGAATTTTTACTTCAACAAATATTTAGAGCAAAGTCGGTATAATCATTGATTATTACAAATTAAGGAAAATTATAAAATGGATATTTTATTAGCAAGAAAAGAGATTACATCAAAGCCAAAAAAAGTAAATTTTGATAAACTTTTAGAAGATTTAGCAAAAAATGAAGAAGAGATTTTTTACTTTGACAGAGAAAACTCGCACAAAGATATGATGGCTATAGTTGATAAATTTGAAGAAGCTGGTTATACAGTACACTTTAGAGAAGTAAAATATGGTTTATCTGATGATGAGTATATGTACGAGATACACTCTTTATAATTGTCTAAAGTAGATACAGTGTCACAAAAGACTAATAGTAACTGGGGAGTGGAAGCTCCAACAAAAAAACTTTTCATAGAGACTTTGGGTTGTGCAATGAATGTTCGAGATACTGAACATATGATTGCAGAACTTCAAAAACACCAATCATACGAAACTACTGAAAATATGGAAGATGCAGATTTAATTGTTATCAATACTTGTTCTGTAAGGGAAAAACCAGTTGCAAAACTATTTTCTGAACTTGGAAACTATAATAAAAAGAAAAAAGATGGTGCTAAAATAGGAGTAACTGGATGTACTGCTAGCCACCTTGGAAAAGATATTATAAAACGAGCTCCATATGTTGATTTTGTAGTAGGTGCTAGAAATATTTCTAAAATATCTGAAGCTGTTAAAAACAAAGGTACAGTAGAGATTGATATCAATAATGATGAAACTACTTACGAATTTGCAGATTTTAGAAACTCATCATATAGATGTAGTGTAAATATCTCTTTAGGATGTGATAAAAGTTGTACTTTTTGTATTGTTCCTGCTACAAGAGGTGAAGAGATAAGTATCCCTATGGAGATAATCATTAAAGAGATTGAAAAATCTGTTCAAAATGGTGCGAAAGAGGTATTTTTATTAGGTCAAAATGTAAATAACTATGGAACACGATATAGTGATAATAGAGAAAAGTCTTCATTTACAAAACTACTTCAAGAGATCAGTAAGATTGATGGATTAGAAAGAATAAGATTCACTTCACCACACCCTTTACATATGGATGATAAATTTTTAGAAGAGTTTGCTTCTAATCCTAAAATATGTAAACAAATACATGTTCCACTACAAGCTGGTAATGATAAAGTTTTAAAACAGATGAAGAGAGGATACACAAAAGAGTGGTTCCTCAATCGATGTGACAAAATAAGAAAGCTTGTACCAAATGTTCGAATCTCAACAGATATCATCGTAGCATTTCCAGGTGAAACAGATGAAGAGTTTAGAGATACAATTGATGTAGTAGAAAAAGTTAAATTTGAGTCAATTTTCAACTTTAAATACTCTCCAAGACCTTTAACACCAGCAGAAAATATGCCAGGGCAAATTGAAGATTCTATTGCAACAAAAAGACTTCAAGAGGTTATTGACCTTCATAAACAACACCAAGATGAGCATATGGAACAGTATGTTGGTACAACAATGGAAGTTTTATTTGAAGAGTTAAAGCCAAATGGAGAAATTTTTGGTTTTAGTGATAACTATTGTCAAGTTTACGTAACAGGTAGTGAAGAACTCCTTGGTAAAATTGTAAATGTAAAAATCATTAAAGCAAATAGAACATCATTAAAAGGTGAAGTTCTATAAAAAAGATGAAGAAAAAAATATTTAGATACTTAGAGATAACATTGGTTCCATTACTTATGCAACTGATTGTAAGATTTATTTATCTAACGAATAAAAAAGTTTACCATACAACAGCTCAAATGAAAGAAGATGAAAATTTCATCGTTTGTATGTGGCATGGTGACCTTTTAATGCAACCATTTAACTACCAAAATTTTAGACCAAAAGGGACTGTAAAAGCTATCATTAGTGAACATAGAGATGGTGAAGCTATTCGTAAAACAGTGGAATACTTAGGAATTGGGTCATTAAATGGTTCATCTACAAGAGGTGGAGCAAAAGTTTTAATAGGTGCAATTAAATCTATAAAAAGTGGAATAGATGTTGCTATTACTCCTGATGGACCAAAGGGACCTATTTATAGTATTGCTGATGGGATTGTAGTAATTTCACAAAAAACAAATGCTAAAATTCTTCCATTTAGTTGTGTCCCTTCAAAATATTGGCAACTCTCTTCTTGGGATAAATTTGTTATTCCAAAACCTTTTGGAACATTAAATTTTCACATTGGCGATCCAATAGATGTACAAAATATGGAGATGGATGAAGCAAAAGCATTGATTTTAGATAAAATGAGTGAAAATCAGGTGCGAAAATAGTTTTAATATTTAAAACAGTATAATATTTCTTTACTAAATAAATAAAGGGTTAGTTGTGTTTAATACCAATAAAAAGCAATTTATAAATATCTTACAACAAAATAAACAATTAAAAATTAATTATAAAACAATACAAGATGATAAAATATTAAAAGAAGAGAACTCTGCTTTTTTAATTACAGATGATCAATTACCTCAAGATGCTAAATTTAAATTAAATACTTTACAAAAAAATATAAATCATACCTATATAGCTTCTTTATTTGAAAGTCCAAATCAGCATATAATACCTACAAATAAAGTAGATGTTATTAGTTATGACTCCGTAAAAATTGGCCGAGATACAAGCATTGTAATTCCAAAAAATGAAATAAACTCTATTGGCAGATATTTTGAAGAAACAGGTATTGATTATATTTTATCTCCATATACTATCATTGAAGAATATCTAGAAGATAATGGTAAAAAGAATTCATTAAATTTTTTAATCTACAATAATATAATCTATACAATCATTTATAACGATAAAAAACAAATTGCTTACAATAAAATCAAAGTACTTACTCCTTTTGAATCTACTCAAGATGAAACATTTTTAGAAGATGATATTGTTGGACAAAAACTCTATGAAGAGGTAAATTTTCTGGAAATTCAACAGTTTTTACTAGATACTGTTGAAGATTATTATACACACAATGCTGATATAGAATTTTTAGAACATATTGAAATATTATATACATTAAGACCTCTTTCTGATGACCAAATAAAATCACTTAAAGAAATAATGATGATGCCAATTGAATATAGAGCGATCTCATTAAATGATTATCTTGATGAAATAGTACAAAGAGAAGATTCAAAAATACATAATTTTATCACTACTAGAACAAAAAAAGAGGATAAAAGTATTTATCTTTGGATTGTGTTAGCAATTTTAAGTGTTATTCTTGTAGTTGGAGTTTTCTACTTTAAACTTGACAGTAAACAGATGCAAGAGAATATTACTAAAATGGATCAATCCTTAACAAAACCTGTAGAAAAAAAAGAGCCAACTGTAGAGGTTAAAAAACAAGCACAAATAGAATCTGTTGAACCAGCAATCGTTTCACTTCCAAACCATATCCAAAATAACTCAATCATAATAGAAAATGTAAAAATGCTTTTTGATGTGGTTCCATATAATGCGCTCTTAAAAGATATAGAGATAGGGAAAAACAGCTCAACATTTGTTTCAAATTTTCTTGCAAACTCAACATCATTGGAAGATATGAAAATTAAATTAAATAATATTTACAACGAATCAAAAGTATTGCTAGAGCACAAAAATAAAGTTATTACAAATACTATTATTCAAAATGACAAACTAAAACCACAATATGATTTTTATAAAAAAATCGATATGGTAAACTATAAAAAATATAACTTTTTATCCACATCAAAAGCAACAGCATATTTAATAGGTATCACAATTCCTAATTCAATTGTAAAATTTGATTTAAAAGAAAAGCAAGAATACACAACATATAACTTTACGATAACATCAAAAATAAAATCACCAGAAGAGTTTTTTGCATTTATTGAGAAATTAAAAACACAGCAACTTTCAATTGAACTTCAATATCCTATAACATTTTCTCATACGAATGATTATATAGAAGCACAATACAAACTAAAAATTCATCAGCAAAATAAAAAACAAGTGCAACCTATAAAGTAAAAAGTTGCTCTTGTTCTAAATAAAAAAAATATGGTCGAATATTTTTTGGAATTTTTTGTACTCTACACTTCTCTTTAAATTTTTTATTCATTGGGATAGAAATACTTGGAGATATGTATATCTTGTTATTTGTTAGTGCAACTGATATTTTATGAGAGATAACCATCTCTTTATTTGTTATAATTTCATCACGAGTTGCACTAGAGATTATAATACCTCTTTTTTTTAACTCTTGATCGATAATCCTCAAAGCTATATTTACATCTCCGTTGTATTCATAAATACTCAATTCTTCAATCTCTTTTTTTTGTATATGTTGAAATAAGGAAGTTTTGTCTTTTTCTAAATATGAAAAACTTTTTGTTATTCCAGATTGATACTCTTCGATTAATCTATCTGAAAAATTATGTCTAAAGTAGTTTCTTTTATATTTTTCATCATGATTAGTTTGATCTATAAAATATTTTATAAAATTGTTATCTAAATAATCTTGTAACTCTTTTTTAGATATATCTAACAGTGGTTTTAAAAGTTGATAATTTTTTGAATATGATATTGCTTCCATGCCAATAAGCTCACTTAATCCAGCACCTTTAGTTAATTGCATTAAAAACCATTCTAATTTATCATTTAACTGATGAGCCGTAATTAGAGATTCATAATTATTCTCTTCAATAATCTCATTAAAAAAGTTGTACCTATAATCCCTAGCATCTTTTTCACTAAATTTCATATTTTTGGGATATTCAGAGATAAAACATTTTTTTTTAAATTTGTGTGCAAGCTGTGTTGCATAAATCACTTCATCTTTAGATTGTGCTCTTTGATTGTAATTAACAATTGCTATGTCAAAGGGAATATTCTTTTCTAAAAGCAAAAAAAACAAGGCTGTAGAATCAACTCCAGAACTAAAGGCAAGAAGATTTTTTGAACTAATTATTTCTAAATTAAGGTTTTTCATAGCAGGATTATAGTAATAATAATATTACATAATACTGAGTATAATAAAAAATTAACTATACATTACTTTAATTTATGCTATTAATAAGTTAATATAATATATAATTCATTTAGATAAGAAAAAGGATTTCAATGAATACTGAAGTTAAAACTCCAGCCTACAGAATAAAAAGGTATTGGGTATATGTAGTTGCTACTCTAGTTGCTACACTTACACCATTTATACAAATTGGTGGTAACCAGGTTTTTCTTTTATCATTTGATAAAAAACAATTACACTTAATGGGTGTTGCATTTGATATGCAAGAACTATACATGATGCCATTTTTGTTAATGTTTATGTTTTTAGGAATATTTGCAGTGACAGCAATTGGAGGGAGAGCATGGTGTGGATGGAGTTGTCCACAAACTATATTTAGAGTTATCTATAGAGATTTAATAGAAAGCAAGCTATTAGGTTTAAGACGAATTAAAAATAAACAAAAAGAACCTAATTTAAAAGATCCAAAAAATGTAGCAAAAAGAGTTATTGCAATAGTTTTATGGTCAGCATTAGCACTTTTAGCAGCAGCGGATTTTATGTGGTATTTTATCCCACCGGCTGATTTCTTTTCATATATGCAAAATCCAATGGATCATACAATTTTATTAGGATTTATAATTGGTGTTGCAGCATTTTTAGTTTATGATGTAGTATTTCTACAAGAAAATTTCTGTGTATATGTATGTCCTTATTCAAGAGTACAATCTGTATTATATGATGATGATACAATTCAAGCTATCTATAACACAAATAGAGGTGGGGATATTTACAATGAAAATAAAGAAAAAATCATCTTTAAACAATCTGATTTACCTAATGCAACTGACGAATGTACAGCCTGTCAGAGTTGTGTTACTGTTTGTCCTACACATATTGATATTAGAAAAGGTGCTCAGTTAGAGTGTATTAATTGTTTAGAGTGTGTAGATGCCTGTACATCAGTTATGGGTAATCTTGGTAAAGAGAGTTTAGTTCAATGGTCAAGTACTAATGAAGTAAAAAATGGTAAAAAAACAAAACTGATTCGAGGGAAAACAGTTATGTATGCGGCGGCACTACTTATTATTATTGGAATGTTATTTGTAATGGGTGGTAAAAAAGAGTATATGTTATTAAATATCAATAAGACTACTCAATTATATAAAATTAAAGAGGATAATGAAGTTATAAACAACTTTTTATTACTTTTCCAAAATACACAAAAAGAAAATTATACTTATTCGATCAAAGTTGTTGGTGAATATGCAGATAAATTTGAAATCAAAAAATTTACAGATTTTAAACTTTCTCATAATAAAATGACTAAAAAAATCATACAACTATCTACAAAAGAAAGACTTGTAAATGATTTTACAAAAGATACACCTATAACTGTAACACTTAAAGCGTATGCAAAAGAGAACCCTGATGTTGTCTTTGTACTTAGAAAAGCTGTATTTATTTATCCAAGAGCTGATAAATTAGAGCCAATTAAATAGATTTTTTATACTAATTATCTTAAGATAAAATATTAAAACCTAAGGTTTAAAACCCTTAGGTTTTTTTATGCTATAATTTCTAAAAATTAAAGGATATAAATATGCCATTATTAGACAGCTTTAAAGTAGATCATACAAAAATGATAGCTCCAGCAGTAAGAATTGCAAAAACAATGAAATCAAAAAAAGGTGATGCTATCAGTGTTTTTGATATCAGAATTCATAAACCAAATGAAGATAAAATGACAGGAAAAGGGATTCATACATTAGAGCACCTTTTTGCAGGATTTATTAGAGAGCATTTAAATAACAAAAATGTAGAGATTATTGACTGTTCACCAATGGGTTGTAGAACAGGTTTTTACATGAGTTGTTTAGGAACTCCAAGTGAGAAAGAAGTAGCAAAAGCAACAGTAAAAGCTATGAAAGATGTATTAGAAGTAAAAAGTGAAGCTGATATTCCAGAACTTAACCTTTTACAATGTGGTACATATAAAATGCATTCATTAAAAAGTGCAAAAGATACTGCAAGATTTGTTATTAAAAATGGTGTGGGAGTTATGAATAATGACGAACTACTACTTACAAAAAAACAATTAAAAAAGCTAGAAGCATAGAACATATATCTACTATAGATGGTTCAAATACTCTCTTTAGTACTCAATTTAATCAACATTATCATAGTACTAAAGAGGGAGCACTTAATGAATCATTATCCAAACATATCATTCCAGCACTCTCATATCATAGAGGTAAAAAAGAGCTAAATATCTTAGATATCTGTTTTGGATTAGGATACAATACTTTAGCAACTCTCTATTATGTAACACAAAATAATTTAGATATAAAACTAAGCATTTACTCACCTGAGTTTGATACAGAACTACTGCGCTCATTAAAAAAATTCCAATATCCTAACGAATTTAAGCAATTTGAGCACATTATTAAAAAACTTGCTGATACTTTTAAATATAAAGATGAAAATATAAATATAGAGATATTTAATGGTGATGCTAGACAATATATTAAAAAACTTGAAAATATTGATATAGTATATCAAGATGCATTTAGCAGTGATGTAAACCCTTTTTTATGGACGGTTGAATACTTTGGGGATATTAGAGAGACGTTAAGTTTGGATGCAATTCTTACAACATATTCTATTGCAACTCCTATTCGTTTGTCAATTTATGAAAATGATTTTAGTATTTATGAATATAAACCTGAAAATTCTAATCGAATTACTATTGCACTCAATAAAAAAGAACGAGAAGATCAATATAAATATATCGATATGGAACTAAAAAAAACAAGAAATATCACCGCAAAACCACTCTATGATTAGTTAAATTATTTTTCAATCTCCAAATAATTTAATTTTAATAAAATTTTTGTGATCTCTTTAAATACAGGCACTGCGGAATGTGAAGCATAATAATAATACCAATGTTTTCCTCTACTTACAGGTTCATTCACTGTCACACCAATTGTATAATGATGTTGTTTATCATTTGCAAATCCAAAGAAACTACTCATATATTTTCTTTGATATTTACCATTTTCAACAATATTTGCTGTACCCGTTTTTCCACCTATTTCAATCCCATCAATTAAAGTATTTGTTCCTGTTCCTTTTTCAACTGTTTGGATTAAATACTTTTTCATCTTATTCGCGGTTTCTTTAGAAATTACTTGTTCTGTTTGAGTACTCTTATTTTGTTCTACTAAATAAGGGGTTACAATTTTACCGTCATTATTAAATACTGTATATGCCTTTAATACCTGCATAAAAGTTGCAATAATACCTTGCCCATAAGAATCTGTTGCTTTGTAAATATTATCCTCTCCTTTATCCTCTCCTGCTCTATATTGATAAAGTTTGTGAATTCTACCTCGTGATTCGTAAGGTAAATCTATTCCTGTTTTTTCTGATAATCCGAATTTTTTATACCCATAAAAAAACTCTTCTGCACTTAATCTATTAGCAATAATTAAAGTTCCAATATTGCTAGAATATATGATAATATCTTCAAGAGTTAAATAGTTTTTTTCAAATTGATGGTCATCATGAATTTGATGTCTCTTGATTTTATATTTTCCATTGGGGAACTCACCTTTAGAATTTTTTTTACCCTCATTGTACGCAAAAAACAATTCGTTTTTTTTAATTTTATTTTTGTCCATTGCTAAAGATATAGCTAAAGGTTTTATAACAGATCCTGGTTCAAAATTATATTCAATTGCATTAATACTCAAATTTTCTATATCTTTTTGTTGAATTTCCTGAGGATTATATCTATTAGATGATGCAAGCGATAATATTTTTCCAGTTTTACTTTCCATTACAGAAACTATAATCTCTTTTGCTTCGAGTTTTTCTTTGTATCTATCTAACATCAATTCAATATTTCGTTGAAGTTTTAAAGGGATTGTTAACTTGATATCTTCTCCATCTACTCTTTTAATTATTTTAGAATTTTTATTAAATAAGATATATGACAAAATATCTTTTTCCCCTTTTAATATTCCATCTTGACTATCATTTAAACTTTTGTTAAATTCCTTTTCTAATCCATTAACGCCTATTACCTTTTGTGTCCCATTCGTTTTATTATCTTTTTTAATAAAACCAATTACAGGAGTTAAACTATCTTTGTATGGATAAAGTCTTTCTTCTCCTGTTTCATATATATTTAATCCATAAAGAACTGGTCTTCCATTGATTTTAATTGATTTAAAAACATCAAGTCGTCTTAGCTTATATGCAAGTGATTTTAACTCTTTTGCATCTCTTTGATTAATAGTTCGAGAGATTATCGTATAACCATCTTTTGATATTTTTTCTAATATTGTTGATTGTGGAATATTACTATATAAAGAAAAAAGAGTGACAAAAAGATCTTTTTTATTCTCATCCAAACAACGAGTATCTATAGAAGCAGAAAATATTTTTTGAGAGGTGCCGATTTTAAAATTATCTGCACTAAAAATGTCACCACGAACAGATAAGTCTTTTTTTGTTGTTTCTAATGAAGGTAAATCTCTATCATCATTTGATGTTTTTGATACTGAAAAAATCAATATTAAAAATGCTACGAAAATCAAACATATTAATAGTAAAATTTTTTTCATAATTAATAATTGTTGTTTGTTTAAAGGCATAATTTATCCATATTTGCAAAAAGTTTGGTATAATCCAAAAATGAATTTTATCCAAAAAAAGATTAAATCCCTAAGCGATGATAACGAGCCAGATTATATATTATTTTATTTAAGCTCAATGCTTATAATTATTAGTATACTTTTTTCTTACTCATTATCTATATATACTGTAATTTACTGGGACTATGAACCATTTCACTTTTTTTATAGACAACTCTTTACCGGACTTTTAGCAATTTTAATTATGTGGACTCTAGCTCAAATTAAACCAGATATTTTGGTACCAAAACTTGGCTGGTTCCTCTTTGCTTTTTTTCTTTTTTTAATTGTTATTATGCAATTTTTACCCTCTTTTTTGGTTACAGAATCTGGTGGTGCTAAAAGATGGATCAGATTACCAGGTATTTCTCTTTCTCCCGTAGAATTTTTTAAAATAGGCTTTATATATTATCTTTCATGGTCATTTCATAGAAAACTAACAGATATTAGTAAACAGCCTTTTAAAGAGGAATTAAAGCTTCTTGCACCTTATGCTATAGTATTTGGTTTTGTAGTATTTATGATTGCTGTTTTACAAAAAGATTTAGGTCAAGTTGTTTTATTAGCAACAATTCTTTTTGTTATGTTAATTTTTGCCAATAGAAGTTGGAAAGTATTTGCATCATTAATTGCAATTGCAATAGTTGGGGTAATTGGTTTAATCTTATTTTTTCCGCATAGAATTATTCGTATAAAGAGTTGGTGGAGTATGGTGCAAGATGGAGTATTATCTATAATGCCTGATTTTGTAGCTACTGCACTACGTATCAAAGAGTTTCCAGAACCATATCAAGTTGGACACTCATTAAATGCAATAAACAATGGTGGACTCTTCGGCGTAGGTTTAGGAAATGGTTCGCTAAAACTCGGTTTTTTAAGTGAAGTTCATACTGATTTTGTTTTGGCAGGAATTACAGAAGAGATTGGATTTATTGGATTGCTTTTTATAGTTACTATTTTATTTGGGATTATATTTAGAATATTTCGTACTTCAAGAAGAATTCTCGATACAAAATATCATTTATTTACTATAGGAATAGGATTAATGATTAGTGTAGCTTTTCTAATTAATTCATATGGTATATCTGGAATTATACCTATTAAGGGTATTGCTGTACCCTTTTTAAGTTATGGAGGTAGTTCGATATTAAGTGTTGCTGTTGCTATTGGTTTAGTACTCTCTATAAGTCGTAATATTACCAAGAAAAAGCTTTAGCAATAGC
>JBATTX010000010.1:0-8706 GCA_049670825.1 Arcobacteraceae bacterium
CTCTTGCCTATCAATTGATAAACTAATTGCTTCTCTTATCTCTTTATTTTTAAATTTTTCATTTTTTAAATTAAATCCCATATAACCATAAACAAAACTTTGTTTTTCATATATATTAAATGAATTATGAAACTTCTCATCGAGTTGTCTGTTGACTTGAATAGGTGATAAACTTCCTAAATCAAGTTGATTTTGTTTAAGCATATAATATGTGGTTGTTGGGTCTGGAGTGAATTTATCTCGTATTGTATCTATTTTAGGAATTTCACCAAAATAGTTTTTATTTACTTCCAAGTTTATATCTTGAGAAAGTTTTAATTGTTTTAGTTTATATGGACCTGTACCTATAGGCATTTTGTTGTATTTACTGGTCATCACATCTTTTTCATTTTCAAAAATATGTTTTGGAAGAATACTTACTAACCAAATTTCTAAAGCTTTGAAGTATGGCTCTTTATATTTAATGATTAGGGTATAATCATCTATTACAACTACTGATTGAACTTTTTTGTATGTAGAGGTGATGGGTGTATATACTTTTGGGTTATGAATCATATTATAGGTGAATAAAACATCTTGCGCTGTAAAGTGAACACCATCATGCCATTGTACATTTTTTTTAAGTTTTATCTCTAAAGTTAAATTATCTATAAATCTGTAAGATGATGCTAAATCAACCACAACATTTCCATCTTTATCATATTTAAACAAACCATTAAAAATCCATGATTCTATTTCACTACTTACACTGTCTGTTGATAATATAGGATTGATTCTACTAGGATTTGAAGAGAGACTAAAGTTTAGTGTTGAGGAATACACACAACTTATAAAAATACAAATTAGCGTTAAATTTTTCATAGCCAATTGTATATAAAATATAATAAGAGATAGGTTTTATTTTCCTATTCTCTTATAGATACTAATAACTATATCTCATTCCATCTTTATCTGGGTTTTGAGCATAGTAGTTTTTCAAAATTTTTTTTGCATGTTGGTAAGCTTCTTTTGTGCTTTTACCAAATCCTCTAAATACTCCATTTTTATTCATGAACTCTACGGATCTAAGATCTCGTTCACTTTTAATTACAATTGCTCTAAAAATGTTGAACTTTTTTTTCAACTTTGCGACATTTGGAATTTTTTCCTCATTTAAAATTTTAGTGATCATAATTTCTCCTTTACACTATATTTTCATTACTTTAGTAATATAATATGACTATTATATATTATTTATATAGTTATGTCAAGTTTAAAGGAATTTTGGGCATAAAAAAAGCCAAAAAGAAAAATCTTTTTGGCTTTTGAAGAAAATTGGTAACAGTACCGATTATCTTTTTGAGAACTGAGGAGATCTTCTCGCTTTTCTTTTCCCTGGCTTCTTTCTTTCAACAACTCTCGCGTCTCTAGTAAGTAAACCATGTGGTTTAAGAATAGTTCTGAATTGCTCATCATAAGCAACTAAAGCTCTTGAAATACCATGTCTTAAAGCATCAGCTTGAGCAGAATATCCACCACCTAATGTTTTTGCTACAATATTTACAGATTCTAATTGTTTAGACACTTCTAATGGTTGTCTAACTCTTTTTTTAAGAGCTTCGTGACCACCAAGCCATGTGTTTAATGCTACACCATTTACAGTGATTTCACCTTTTCCAACTTCTAACCAAACTTTAGCTATTGCTGTTTTTCTTCTTCCTGTTGCGTATACTTTTGCCATTTATTATCCTTGTACCTGTGCAGTATGAGGGTGATCTTCACCAGCATATACTTTTAAATTTTTAAGTATTTTTGCACCTAATTTTGTTTTTGGTAACATACCTCTAGTAGCTAATTTAAATAACTTCTCAGGGTTGTTTTCTAACATATCTGACATTTTATGTGTTTTAGTACTACCAAAATAACCAGAGTGTGTGAAGTAGTTTTTATCTGCTAATTTAGTACCAGAAAATTTAACTTTACCTGCATTGATAATAATTACGTTATCTCCACAATCTACATTTGGTGTAAATGAAGGTTTATTTTTCCCTCTTAAAATTGTTGCAACTTCTGTAATTACTCTACCGAAAATTTTATCAGCAGCATCTATTACAATCCAGTCTTTTTTAACATCTACTTGATGTATACTTTGTGTAAATTTCATATGAAATGTATCCTTTCTTAAAAATAAGTTCGGAATAATAGGTTAATTATGCTTATAGGAAACTTAAATTAAGGCTTTTAAAAGTTTTATTTTCAAAACTCTTTTTTCAGTAAAATTAATATATAATAATATATGTTTAATAAAGAATTTTTAAAAACCTTAACCGTGCTATATGTAGAGGATGATGAGAGTATTCGTTCATCATTATCAAACATCCTAAAAAAAATTTTTACTGAGGTAATAATTTGTGAGGATGGTGATCTTGGAATTGAGCAATTTAAACTTCATACACAAGAAAATAAAAAAATCGATGTAATTATCAGTGATATTAACATGCCAAATAAAAATGGCATAGAGATGGTTCAAGAGATACGAGAACTAGACCAAGATGTTCCTATTATCTTTACTACAGCTCATGGTGAATCTGAATACCTTATGGAAGCAATTAACTTAAAAGTTTCATACTATGCTCTCAAGCCAATTAACACAACAGAACTATTAGATAACATTTCTAAATTTTGCATGATTGAGCACAATAAAAATGTTATTTTAGAAAAATCTGCACAAATTACAAAATATACAGCAATTATTGATAATATTGCTTCTATTTTTAAAGTTGATGTAAATGGTAATATTGTTGAAGTAAATGACTTAATGTGTGAAATATCAGAATATAGCGAAGATGAACTTATCAATATGCATATAGACAATATATTGCATCAAGATACTACAACAATTAAAACATTTCAAGATACTTTAAATTTGATTGAAAACAATGATTTATTTAAAGCAAAATTAAAATGTACTTCAAAATCAGGTGGAACTTTTTATCTTAATTCTACAATTATAATATCTAAAAATGAATACACTGAAGATATTGAAGAATATATCTACATCTGTATTGATCAAACAGAAGATGAAATAGAAAAACAACAAACTATGCAACGTGTACGAAAAAATATGATTTTGCAAAGAACAAAAGAATCTGAACTTTTAAAGCTTACAAAAGAGTTGGAAAAAGAGATTGAAAATATCAAAGCATCTTCCATTAGCAGTAAAGATACCAAAGTTATTTTGGCATCTTTAGCCAAAGAGAAACAAAAAGTTACTTATCTTAATTCTCAAATTACACACTATGAGCAAGAGATTGTAAAACTCAAAAAAATGCAAGAGAAAATTGATGTAGATAAGAAAGCTAAAAAACTAGAGGCTATTAAAAAACAACAAGACTATCTAAATGAAAAAGAAAAATTTCAATCTAAAATTATAGAGCTTCAAGCACTTCTATCAAAACAAGAAGCAAAACTCAAAGCAACAACAGTAGAATAGATCCTTTTACTGCTGCTTCGGTACAACTGGTGCAGCTGCTTTTTTCACATCTTTATAATCTAATTTTTCTCTTTTAAAGGTAACAAATTCAGTAATAATTTTATGATTTTTAGGAACAATAGTAAAATCTTCCTTTGCAATAATTGTTTTTGTTAATGCCGCCATAGATTCTAAACTACTCGTCGCTAACTCCTCTTCAAGTTCTGAATACTTTCTAATTAATGAATCAAAAATATAATTATATTCAAAACCTAATGATCCTTTATCTGTTATTATTTTTTTAATTGCAATCCAATTTGAAAATATAACTTCCCATGCTCTTTTTTGATCACTAGTAATACATTGTTTCGAAATAATACTTTTCCATTTATAAAGTGCATAATAAGCTTGATGATTTGTCCATAACTCTTTAATCCACCAGTCCTCAAACTTAGGAAATCCTCTAAATGCAGGAAGCTTATCCTCTTCTATATTTTCTTGAATATTAGTTAATAATACATTAAAATGTAAGATTGATAAAATACATCTGTAATTGAGTAATTCCAAACTACCTATATTTTGACCTTTTATATTTTTAATAGCATTCTCAAAATCTGTTCGTATCTCGATAAGTTTTTTTTGTAAATCGATATGTAATGTTAAGTTCAAAGAAATTGATGTAGATGCAATTTCAAAAAGATCTCTATCTTCAATAAGAAAATCACCTTTTAATTCATCTAAAATTAACATCGCCTCAAGTTTTTCATCATTGCTTTTTGTGACATCTCGTTTAATTCTTATTTTTTGGTAATTTACATAATTTTTTCGCTCTATGGCGTCTCGAATTTTTTCTTTTTCTATGAGTTCACTCATATCTTGAGATAAAAATTCTTTCAGCCTTGCTTTATGTCTTTCTAGTTGATTTTGAGCATTTTCTAAATTTGTTTCAGCGGATGCAAGCCCCATATAGGATAATTTGCTTTCTCCAGATTCATGTTTTGACAATTGCTTTTTAATAGATTTTATAACAGCTTCATTCTCTTTTATCATATCTTCAAGGGCAACTATAACTTTCATCTTATACTCCAAATTTTAGTGAATAATTGTTTATTTTTAATATCACATTTCATTATACTTAATCTAAAATTAATTCAATATAAATAAAAATTCCAATTCAGTAAAGTATCAAAGATAGTTACCTTTAATATAAATTATAAAATTATTTATCTATATAAAGCTATTTTTTCTTTAAAATTACTCCAGACTCAATATGATGAGAATATGCAAACTGATCAAAAAGTGCGAATTTTTCTATTGTATGTGTTTGTGTTAATTCTAGCAAATCTCTGTGTAGAGTTTCTGGATTACAAGAGATATAAATAATATTATCAAATTCACTCGAAAGTTTTGTAGTTGTTTCATCTAATCCAGCTCTTGGAGGATCAAGAAAAATAGTAGAGAATTTATAACTATCTAAATCAACACCTTTTAAACGATTAAAGTCTCTTACTTTATTTCTAGCTTCAACAAACTCTTCACTTGACATTCGTATAAAATCAATATTTTCAACACCATTTAATGCACAATTTTCTTTTGCAGATTTAATAGATGTTTTACTAATCTCTGTTGCTATGACACGATTAAATTTTTTAGATAATGGTATTGTAAAGTTACCACCACCACAGTAGAGTTCACAAAGATCATCACTAGGAGTAATATTATTTAAAACCCACTCAATCATCTGAATATTTACTTTTTGATTTGGCTGTGTAAAACCACCCTCTTTGTACATAAATTTGAAGTTTTCACCATTTATTGGTAAAGATTCTTCTATACAATCATTAGTTAAGATAATTTTTTGTTTTCGACTTCGACCAATAATCTTAATATTGAGTTTCTTTTCAATCTCTTTTGCTTTTTGATTCCAGTTTTCATCTAGAGCTCTATGATAAATCAATGTAACAAGAATATCTGAAGTTGTTGAGCTTAAAAATTCAGCAGTAAATAGTTTGTAATTGAGATCATCATCGCCACTTAACTCTTTTAATAATAAAGGCATTAAGTTCGCAATATCAGGGCTAACGATGCTACAGGCATTTATAATCAACGGTCGTTTCTCTTTGTCGTTCATCGCATAATCTAAGATATAATCATTATTTTCATCAAATGTTTTCCAGATTCTGAACTCTGCTCTATTTCGAAATGCTCCATCGCTACTTTTTATGATATCTATCTCTTTATCCCAAAGATTAGAAAATCTTTGTTTCTCTATATCAATTTTAGTCGATAGTTGCTCCTCATACGAAACCCCACCTAAGTTACAACTACCACACACTCCGAAATATTCACAAGTCATTTATTATCCTACATTTTTATTATATTTTATGCTATTATACCGAATGATAAATAAAAATTTTAAAGAGCAACTAAGCGACTTATTAAACTGCGACATTAAAGCACTTTACCCCCTAGCAAGAGAACTTAATCGAAAACTCTATTTCTATGTTGGACCTACAAATAGTGGAAAAACTTACCATGCAATGCAAGAGATGATAGAATCTGATACTGGAACCTATTTAGCACCTTTACGATTGTTAGCATTAGAGAACTACGAATCATTAAAAAACAATAATGTACCTGCTTCACTTATTACTGGCGAAGAGGAGATTTTTGATGAAGAGGCAGGACATATCTGTTCGACAATAGAGATGATAAATTTTAATCTTGAAGTTGATGTTTGTGTAATAGATGAAGTGCAGATGTTAGATGATGAAGATAGAGGTTGGGCTTGGGTAAATGCGATTTTAGGAAGTCCAGCAAAAAAAGTTATCATGACAGGAAGTGTAAATGCACTTGATATTATTAAAAAAATTGCTACATATTTAGGTGAAGAGCTTGAAGTTGTAAAATTTAAGAGAAAAAATCCTTTAAAAGTAGACGAAAAACATACTATTTTAAAAGATATAAAACCAGCAACTGCCCTTATTGCATTTAGTAGAAAAGAGGTACTAGCTCTTAAAAGTAAACTAAGCAAATTTCATACTGTCTCTGTTTTATATGGGAACTTAAGTCCTGAAGTAAGAAGAGAAGAAGCAAAAAGATTTCGAGACGGGAAAAGTGAGATTTTAGTTGCAACAGATGCAATTGCGATGGGTCTGAACCTTCCTATAAAACATATCTTATTTACAACAGATAGACAAATTGATGGGAAACAAACACGACCACTTACTCCAAATGAGGTGATACAAATAGCTGGGCGTGCTGGGCGTTATGGACATCATGAGATAGGTCATATTGGTGCAACTTCAGGTACAGTTTTAAAACATATAAGCAATATGTTTACATCTCCTATGAGTACAATTAAACCACCTGTAAAAGTAAAAGCTACACAAATACAAGTAGAAGAGTTGTCTACTCACTTAGGAACAAAAGATTTAACTACTATTTTAAAATATTTTTCAAAACATATGAAATATGATGGTCCATTTGAAGCCGTAAATTTAAAAGGGATGCTGGAACTTTCTTTTATGCTTGATCAGAAAAAAGATTTGAGTTTAGAAGATAAATATATGTTAAGTAATGCTCCTATAAATACGCGTTCACCACTTATTTTAAATGGTTATAAAAAATATGTCAATGCGATTTTAACTCATAGTGTAACAAAATTTAGACTCTCATCTAAAATTGGGGGCATTGCAAAAACACAATTGGAGCTTTTACAAGCAGAAGATGAAGTGAAAAAAATCTCACTATACCTGTGGCTTTCATATAAATTGCCCGAACTGTTTCCAGATAAACAAAAAGCGGAACTCTATAGAGTAGAGATAAATAACTTTTGTGAAAACTCTTTAAAATCAAACAAAACTCTCAAACCGATGATAAATCGAAATAGAAGTGATAATAAAAATAACCGATTTAAACGAGGTGATAGAGATCAAGATAGAGGATATAAAAAACCTTATAACGATAGAGATGGAAGAGCTAGAGAAAAATATAAAGAGAATAGTTCCCCTAAAAAAGAAGATACAAAAGAAGCTAGTAAATCACCACGAAGAAGACGAAGAAGAGAAAGATAAATATCTCTTCTTTAAATAACTTTAACTAAATAATTGGAAGATAAATTTCCGTTCTTAAGTTTTCAGTTTTAGTTCTTCTTGGGTCTTTATTTAAATATTTCTCAATAATTGGTAAATCTCTTAACTTAACTCCACTTTGTACAATCCAATCAGATACTCCATCATAAGTATTGATTAGTTCTGTATATGCACCTTTGTGTAAAAACATAGCATATTTTCCGCCATCTATGATTTTACTTTGAATCTCACCTTGGGGTTTTACTGTTTTATCATCCCATGAGATACATGCGTCATATCTTAACTTTTCGACTTCTGTTACATGTGGATTATCATGCCCTATTCCAAACATCATGGCATCTTTTCCCATAAGATTTTTTTTATATTTTATTTTGTTTTGATAAGCAAAAGGCATAAGCACTTCCCACGCTTCTTGAGCTGCTTTTTGGTACGATCCTGTTTTTCTTACATATAAGATATCTATATCTTTTAGTTCTACAATTTTTGGCTCTAACATTTTATTTCCTCTTTTTAATTTTGCATTTTTTGCAAACTCTTTAGGAGTTATTCCAAAATGCTTTTTAAAAGCTTTTGAAAAAGAAGCATTGGTTTCGTATCCACTATTTATGGCTATTTGTGTGATTTTTTTATGTGTCATAAACTGTAAAGTTGTGCTTTGAAGTCTTACTCTTCTAATATAATCAAGCATACTTTCACCCACAAGTGACTTAAAAATACGGTGAAAATGATACTTGGAAAAACTAGCTATTTTTGATAATTCATCAAGACTCAAATCACTGTTGTAGTTTTGTTCTATATATAAAATAACTCTACATACACTTTGAATATAATCATCTTTTGTACTTTTACCCATTTACTCTCTTTCAAACTCTTTGTGTGGAAATTGTATAAAAATTTGGAATTTTAAACTACTCCTAAATTGCTAATGCAAAAGTATAGCCATATAAAGTATAAATAATAAAATTGACAATAATAAGGTTATTAATAATTAATATACGTTTGTGTTTAGTGATATTTTCATTTTACTCTCAACCTAAAATAACAATATTTTGATATAATAATATAAAATATCATTTATAAAGAGTCTATAATGCAATCAAATCTATCTATAATCATACTAGCAGCTGGAGCTGGTACACGAATGAAATCAACACTTCCAAA
>JBATTX010000011.1:0-2986 GCA_049670825.1 Arcobacteraceae bacterium
TTTGATACAGACTGATTTACAACAGTATTAAGTTCATTTTCTTTTGATGTTGTAACACCCTCTCTAATTCTATCAAATACAATAATTGTATCATTGAGTGAGTATCCTAAAATCGTTAAAATAGCAGCTAAAATATCTAAGTTTACATCTACATTAAAAAGTACAATTGCACCTAATGCAATTGATATATCGTGAATCAAAGCAAGGATAGATGCAATAGCAAATCTCCACTCAAATCGAAACGATACATAGATTAAAATCACTAAAAGTGCCAAACTTAAAGCAGATATCCCTTTTTCTTGTAATGCGTCACCAACTTTTGGACCAACCATATCAACTCTTCGAATCTCATAATCACCTGTTGGTTTTAGAGTGATTCGTAAATCATCACCAATATCTTTGCCTAAAGTTGTAGTGATTGTAGGAATTTTAATAATAATCTCTTGTGCTGATCCAAACTCTGTTACACTTGCTTTTGCAAATCGTACATCTTTACTTAAAATTTCACGAATCTCTTTAATTGGTGCAGCTTTTGTATACTGAACCTGAACAAGCGTTCCACCTGAAAAATCAATTCCTAAGTTAAGACCTTTTGTAAATAATAATACAAAAGACGCAATCACTAAAATTGAAGAGAAAGCTAAAAATGGTAATCTTTTACCCATAAAATTATATGTTTTATTTGATTTAAATATTTCCATTAGTTAACTCCAAACCATTTTTTCAAGTTTTTATCTTTTGCAATTTTATTTTTAATCGCTTCATACATACCATGAGTACCTAAAATTGCAGTCAACATAGATGCTAAAATACCAATACTAATAGTAATTGCAAAACCTTTAATAGGTCCAGTTCCATATACGTATAAAATAACAGCAACTAAAAGTGTTGTAATATTAGCATCTAAAATCGCACTCATTGCATTTTTATAACCATCTTCAATCGCTTTATGTACACTTTTCCCTTGTTTAAGTAACTCTCTAATTCTCTCATTAATAATAACATTCGCATCAACAGCCATACCAACTGTTAAAACAATACCCGCCATACCAGGAAGAGTAAGAGTAGCTCCAAACATTGCCATCACGGCAATAATTATAAATAAATTTGTTACAAGTGCAATATTCGAAATAACACCAGCGATTCCATAATATAAAATCATAAATACAACAACCAATACAAAACCAGAAATCAAAGCAAACATCGAAGCACTAATACTATCAGCACCTAAACTTGGTCCAACACTTCGTTTTTCAAGCATAATAACAGGGGCAGGCAATGCTCCACTTCGTAAAGCAATAGCGACATTTCCTGCTTCTGCAACTGTAAAGTTACCACTAATTTGACCACTTCCTCCACCAATTCGTTCTCGAATATTAGGAGCTGAAAAAACTTTACCATCTAAAACAACAGCTAATCTTTTACCAACACTTTTCGCTGTAAAATCTCCAAATACTTTTGCACCAAAAGTACTTAAAGTAAAGTTGATAATTGGTTGGTTTGTTTGCTGATCAAAAGCAACTTTTGCATCAACAACTTCTGAACCCGTTAAGATTGGAATTTGTTTTACAAGATATTTAATTTGAGGATCATTTGTATCTTCTAAAATTAAATTACCCATATCTTTAGCTTCTTCATCAGTTAGTTTATATACTTGATCAGATTTTAATTCATCAACTTCCATAAGCTCTAAGTTTGCAGGTTTTGCAATAAGCTCACGAGCTCTTTGCTCCTCTTGTGGAGTTTTAATACCAGGAAGTTCAACCACAATATCAACATTACCTTGTCTTGTTACTGATGGCTCAGCTAAACCAAACTGATCAAGTCTATTTCTTATAGTCTCAACTGCTTGACCTACAGCCATATCTTTTACAATCTCAACTTCAACTGGTGTTAATTTAATAGTATAAATTAAATTTGTCCCTTTGTTGATATCAAGACCTTTTATTTCACCTAGCATAGTATCAAGTTTTGAAGATTCATCGCTATCAAGTAATATAAAACTCAAATTATCTTTATGAATTGTCAAATCCTCGATAAGAATTTCTTCATTATCTGTGAAATATTTAACTGTTGCTGCTATTGATTTTATTTTACCTTCTACTGCTTTTTGAGTTTCTACTCCTAGAAGCATATGAAGTCCACCTTGAAGATCAAGACCTAATGATATTTTTTTACCATCATCTGTTTGGAGAAAAGATGGTATAGAGAATACTATACCAAATACTGTAACTAGTGCAAAAATCACTAGTCTATAATTTAAAAATTGCAAGATTTTATCCTTTTGAAGATTCGTGTGTTATGCGTCTTCCCATTTACTTGCAATGTAATTTCTTGCAACTCTTAGTGTAGCACCATCAACACTTTTTACTGTTAAAAAACTTTCTTCTTCTTTGATAATCTCAACTATAAGTCCACCATTAGTAACAATTTTGTCACCTTTTCCTAGTGCTTCAATCATAGCTTTGTGCTCTTTTTGTTGTTTTTGTTGTGGTCTGATAATCAGAAAGTAGAATATCGCGAATAATACGATAAGTGGCATAAGTGAACTTAATAGATCGTTGTTCATTTTTGTAATCCTTTAGATGTTTTATTTTGCAACATTTTATCTAAAGGATACTTAAAATTCTAAAGTACCCTCAATAGTGAATTCTGCTCTAGAATCAAGTTCTGCGTGACTTAGTACAGCAATTTGCAATCCAAATTTTTCAAATATTTCAGAAATTCTTCTTCGTAAACTTGGATCTACAATCATCGATATAGTTGTGATACCTTTTGATTCAACTGAGTTTATTAAATCTCTTGTTTTTGTTACAAGATTATTAATCTCACCTATACTTAAGAGAAGTTGACTCACGCCATGTTGCTCTTGCAATTTACCCATAAATTCTTGTTCAAGTTCAGATTTTATAGTAATAATATGCAATGCTCCATCTGGTGCTGTAAATTTGTTTGTTATAAGTCTAAACAGTTTTGATCGAACATG
>JBATTX010000012.1:0-10402 GCA_049670825.1 Arcobacteraceae bacterium
TTACTCCTATTGGTTTAATTGGACCTGTTGATCAACACTCTTTTTTACAGTTAATTGCTGAGGGGAAAAGAGATAAAACAGTTACTTTTGTTAAAGTAAATGATTTTGAAGAAGATACAACTATCCCCTCAAATACTTTAGAAGGTTTTGAAGATTTAGAGTATGTAGATGGTCTAAAATTTGCAGAACTCATAGAAGCTCAAGCAAATGCGACAATAGAAGCAATTGAAAATATGCAAGATGTTCCTTGTGATGTTATTACTATTGATAAAGTTGATGAGTATAATATTGCTGCACTGATGTTTAATTTTCAGCTTCTTACATCAATAGTGGGAAAATTTGTTCAGATTAATACATATGATCAACCAGGTGTTGAAGCTGGAAAAATAATTTTAAAAAATAAATTAAAATCGAAATAATTAGAGTTTTTAAAACATTATGATAAAATTTCTTTAAATATAATAGAATAAAGGGTTTATCTTATGAAGATTATAGCTAGTAATTTCAAAACAAATCATACACGAAAAAGTACAAAAGAGTTTATAGAAAATGTGAATACATTTATATCAGAAGAAAAGATAGAAAATGATGTTTACATCTTCCCTACAGCAACTGCATTAGATAGTTTTAGTGTTAATGAAAACCTAATTATTGGGACTCAAAATGCTTTTCATGTAAAAAATGGTTCGTATACAGGTGAGATTGGTACAGAACAACTTGATGAATTTGGAATTAAGACTATTTTAATAGGTCATAGTGAAAGACGGCATATCATAGGTGAATCACAAAAAAACATTGCATTAAAATATAATTATTATAAAGCTTTAGGCTATAAAATTATTTACTGTGTTGGTGAACCTTTAGAGGTAAAAGAATCAGGTCTAACTGAAACATTAGGATATATCTGGGAACAGTTTGATGGGATTGATCTAGATTATGAAAATTTAGTAATAGCATATGAACCCGTTTGGGCTATAGGTACAGGTGTTGTTGCTTCTATTGAAGATATCTCTACTATTCATAGAAAAATTAAAAAGAAAATCACAAAACCACTACTTTATGGGGGAAGTGTAAAACCTGCAAATCTAGAAGAGATTTTAAATATTGAAAATGTAGATGGGACACTTATAGGAACATCAAGTTGGAATGTTGAAGATTTCAAAGAGATGATACAAATCACAAAAAACAAATCATAATTAAGAGGAAAAACGGATGTTAATGAATGGTAAAAAAGGGGTTATTCTAGGAGTAGCCAATAATAAATCTATTGCGTATGGTATTGCAAAACAGTGTAAAGCACAAGGTGCCGAGATTGCATTTACATATTTAAATGATTCTTTGAAAAAAAGAGTTGAGCCAATTGCTCAAGAGTTTGGTAGTGGTGATTTAGTGTATCCTTGTGATGTTTCAAATCCAGATGAGATTAAGGCTTTAAAGGAATCTTTAGAGAAAGATATGGGACAAATTGATTTTATTGTACATTCTATTGCATTTGCTCCAAAGTCTGGGCTGTCAGGAAGATTCTATGATATTACAAAAGATGCCTTTGATGTAGCGATGGATGTTTCTGTATATAGTTTAATTGAAGTTGTAAGAGAACTTAAACCAATCATGAGTGATAACTGTTCAGTTTTAACACTTTCATATTATGGTGGAGCAAAATATATTCCAAACTATAATCTTATGGGTGTAGCAAAAGCTGCTTTAGAGATGACTACAAAATATCTTGCAGAAGATTTAGGAAAAGATGGAATAAGAGTAAATGCTATTTCAGCAGGTCCAATTAAAACGCTTGCAGCAGCTGGAATTGGTGAGTTTAGATTTATGTTAAAATGGAATGAAGCGCATGCTCCATTAAAGAAAAATGTAACAACTGATGAGGTAGGTAATTCTGGAATGTATTTACTTTCTGATTTAAGTTCGGCAGTAACTGGTGAGATTCACTATGTAGATGCAGGGTACAATATTATGGGTATGCCTGCAGTTGATTTCAACGAAGAGGGTAAACAAACTATTGCTTGGAATGGTACAGACCGATAAAGAAAAGCCACTAATGTGGCTTTTTGCACTCAAATCACCGATGCAGCGAGTCCATTAATTTTGAACCATTTACTATTTTTATTAATCCTTAGTGTCTCACTTTTCTCAAAAGTAGATATCTCACTTTCCCATACAGATATAAAAAACGGTACAACATTTGCTGTGATTTTACAAAGTGATAAAAATTTATCCCAAGCTCCAAATGTGATTTATAAGAATAAAACGTATCAAATGTTTACAATCCAGGGGTCTATAAAAAAATATAGAGTATTTATCCCTGTTGATTACTATAGTAAAAAACAACAAGAAAATGTCCAAGTAGTTTATAAATACAATGACGAACTTATTAAAAAAAATATTGCTATTCATATTGTTGATGGAAAATATAAACAAAACGAGATTATCAAAGTAGCAAAAGGGAAAGTTATTTTATCAAATAAAAATAAAACAAGATCCCAAAAAGAATACGAGACTGTCTTTAAAAATGTATATTCTAAAATCACTCCATACGACTTAACATTAAACTCACTTTTTGAAGCCCCAATGCAATCTAAAATCACAAGTGATTTTGGAAACGCAAGAATCTATAATGGCAAAACCAAAAGTTACCACACGGGTACTGATTATCGAGCTCCAATAGGCACAAATATTTATGCCTCAAATAATGGAGTAGTGGCTTTAACTATGAAAAGATTTTATCTTGGAAATGTTGTATATATTGACCATGGAAGAGGTGCCTTTAGTTACTATTCACATATGGATAGTTTCAATGTCAAACAAGGACAAAAAGTAAAAAAAGGTGACTTGATTGGAAAATCAGGTAAAACAGGAAGAATTACTGGACCCCATCTACATTATGCTCTAAGACTTTATAATGTAACGGTTGATCCATTACAGTATATGGAAGTTTACAATCAAACTTTAAAGTTCAACTAATAATAAACTATTAAGACGATAATTACTAAAAATTAGCTATTATAGATACTAAATTTTAAGAATAAGAGAATAGTAATGGCAATAAATTTTAAAGAATTATCAGAAAAATATCAAACACCATATTATGTGTATGATTTCGACTATATAACTAAACAATATAATGAACTAAAAGATGCGTTTAAAGCAAGAAAATCGTTAATTTCGTATGCGGTAAAAGCAAACTCAAATTTAAGTGTTGTAAAACATTTAGGTGATCAAGGTAGTGGTGCTGATTGTGTAAGTATTGGGGAAGTAAAAAGAGCTTTAAAAGTTGGTATTCCAAAATACAGAATTATTTTTTCAGGTGTTGGTAAAATTGATACTGAAATAAGGGAAGCTTTAAATTTAGATATCTTAATGATAAATGTAGAGAGTGAAGCAGAGCTTCATAGAGTTGCACTTATAGCAAAAGAGTTAAATAAAGTAGCAAGAATATCTATACGTGTAAATCCAAATGTAGACCCTAAAACACATCCATATATCTCAACAGGTTTACACGAAAATAAATTTGGTGTAGATCTAAACACTGCAAAAAGAATGTATATTTATGCAAAAAATAATGAACATATTGAACCAGTTGGTATCCATTGTCATATTGGTAGCCAGCTAACAGAACTTGCACCAATTAAAGAATCTGTAAATATTGTTGCAGATTTAGTAAGAAATTTAAAATCAGCATTAAGCATTGAGTTAAGTTTTTTTGATGTTGGTGGTGGATTAGGTATTGTTTATGACAATGAAGTTTTAATCGACACATATGAATATGCACAAACAGTTCTAGATGCTTTATTTGGACTTGATGTAACAGTTGTATGTGAACCAGGACGATTTATCGTTGGAAATTGTGGAACATTTGTAACTAAAGTATTATATGAAAAAATCAATGGTTCAAAAAGATTTGTTATTGTTGATGGAGCTATGAATGACCTAATTCGTCCAAGTTTATATAACGCTTACCATAAAATAGAAGTAGTTAATAAAACAGAAGATGTAAGTGATTGTAATGTTGTTGGACCTGTTTGTGAAAGTGGAGATTTCTTTGCTAAAAATATTGAACTACCAGCAACAGAACACAATGATCTTTTAGCTATTTACAGTGCAGGAGCATATGGTTTTACAATGGCAAGTAACTACAATACAAGAGGAAAAGTAGCAGAAATTGCTATAGAAAATGGTGAAGATAGACTTATAAGACGAAGAGAAACATTTGAAGATTTGATTGCTCATGAAGAGGAATATCTTAAATAGATATCAAAAAAGGGAATAGGTATGAATGAAGAGGTTGAATTAAAAAAATTACGTGATACTCTTGATATTATTGATGATCAATTACTAGTTCTTTTAAATAAAAGAATGGAAACTGTTCATAAAGTAGGAAGTGTAAAAGCACAAACTGGTGGTGCAATTTACCGACCAGAACGTGAAAAAGCAATTATTGAAAGACTACACGCCCAATCTATTGCTGCAAACGGTAGTTTAAACAGATCGGCAATTGAAGCATTGTTTTTAGAAATTTTTGCAATCTCTAGAAACCTTGAACTTCCAGAAAATATAGCATATCTTGGACCAGAAGGTAGTTTTACCCATCAAGCAGCGGAGAGTAGATTTGGTGCTATGAGTGCTTATTTACCAATTGGATCAATCAAAGGTGTGTTTAGAGAAGTTGCAAATGGGAAAGCAAAATTTGGTGTGGTGCCTATTGAAAATAGTAGTAATGGAATAGTAAATGATTCTGTTGCCTGTTTTACAGATTATAATTTGAAAATTATAGCTGAAGTGATGGTTGATATTCATCATACATTAGCTTCACGAGTAGATAAAGTAAAAGATATTAAACGAATCTATTCAAAAGATATCGCTTTTGATCAGTGTCACAAATTTTTAGAAGATTTAGGACTTAATGAATGCGAACTTATTCCTGTTGATTCTACAGCAAAAGCTGCAAAACTAGCAATTGAAGATGAAAATTCTGCCGCAATTTGTTCTCATGTTGGTGCAAAAATGTATAATCTTCCTATCTTATTTGAAAACATTGAAGATAAAGGAAATAATAAAACACGATTTTTAATTATTTCAAATTTTGATAATGGTCAAAGTGGTGATGATAAAACATCAATTTTAGTGCAGCTTTCAAATGAAGCTGGTGCATTGGTGAAATTTTTAAATGATTTTAATGAAGCAAATATTAATTTAACCAAAATTAAATCACACATAGTAGAAGGAAATTCTTCATTTTTTATTGAGTTTAATGCTCATAAAGATGAAGAAAAAGTAAATAAAATTTTTAATAAATACACAAAAGAGATAAAATTCTTAGGAAGTTATGTAAGGGAAGCAGATGACATTTAATAAAGTTTTAGATAATTTAAATATCTATGAAGCAGGGAAACCAATTGAGTTAGTTGTACGAGAGTACGGAATCGATCCAAAAGATATTATTAAGTTAGCATCTAATGAAAATCCATACGGCACAAGTCCAAAAGTAGTCAAAGCAGTTGAGGCAAAATCGTCAAGTTCATTTGTTTATCCAGATGATAGTATGTACGAATTAAAAGAAGCATTAGCAAAACGATTCAAAGTTGAAGATAAAAATGTAATTATTGGTGCAGGAAGTGATCAAGTGATTGAATTTTGTGTTCATGCAAAATGTACAAAAAACTCTAAAGTACTTATGGCAAAAACAACTTTTGCTATGTATGAAATCTATTCAAAACAAACAGGTGCAACTATTTTAAAAACTCCATCAGATTATCATGATCTTAATGAGTTTAGAAAAATATACAAAAAAGAGGGTGCTGATATTATCTTTTTATGTTTACCAAATAATCCATTAGGTGAATGTCTTGATGCTAAAGAGGTATATAAATTTTTAGATGAAATAGATAAAAACACATTAGTAATACTTGATGGTGCATACCAAGAGTATGCTATCTATAAAGATGGTGCAAAAAAAATTGATGTAAAAAAAGTAATTAAAAAATATCCAAATGTTATCTATCTTGGTACATTTTCAAAAGCATATGCGTTAGGTGGTTTACGAGTTGGTTATGGAATTGCAAATGTTAATATAATTCAAAATTTATATAAACTAAGACCACCATTTAATGTAACTACTCTTTCTTTAGAAGCTGGAAAAATAGCACTTCAAGATGAAAAATTTGTACAAAAATGTATCAAAAAGAATTTTAAAGAGATGGAAAGATATGAAGAGTTTGCAAAGAAAAATACTCTGAAATATATCCCAAGTTATACAAACTTTATTACAATATACACAGGAGAACTTATCTCTAAAGAGGTTGCTCAAAAATTATTAGAACAAGGTATTATAGTAAGAGATATGACTGGTTATGGACAAAATGCGATAAGAATTACAATAGGAACAAAAGAGCAAAATACAAAAGTGTTCAAAGCATTAACTAAACTTCTTACGTTAAAGAAGTAACCGATGTTTTCTAGATTTAAATTAAAAGAGCATAATACAACAGTAAAAACTGAGTTTTTAGCAGGCTTAACTACATTTTTAACAATGATGTACATTGTCCCTGTAAATGGATTTATATTAAGTGATGCAGGATTACCAATGGGTGCAGTTGTAACAGCAACAGCGTTGATTACTATTCTAGCAACTATTTTTAATGGTTTATGGTCAAATACCCCAATTGCAATGAGTGTGGGGATGGGCTTAAATGCTTATTTTAGTTATGGTTTAGTTCTTGGTATGCAGATGCCTTGGCAGACAGCACTAGGGATAGTATTTTTAAGTGGACTTATTTTTGTTATATTATCCTTTACAAAATTTAGAATCTGGATAATGACTTCAATTCCTATGGATTTAAGAAGAGCAGTAAGTGCTGGTATTGGGGCATTTATTGCATTTATTGGATTAAAACAAATGGGTATTGTTGTTGAAAACAAGGCAACTTTAGTAGCTTTAGGTGATTTAAGTAATCCAAATATTTTATTAGGAATTTTAGGATTATTTTTAGCACTTGCTTTTTATACTTTTAGAATAAAAGGTGCTTTTATTATAGCAATTCTTATTACATCAGTAGTAGGATGGAGTTTTGGTATTGGTAACGCTCCTGAATCATTGATTGGACTTCCCGAATCGATTGCTCCAATCTACATGAAACTTGATATTATGAGTGCTTTATCATTAGCATTACTACCTGTAATTATTACTTTTTTAATTACAGATATGTTTGATACTTTAGGGACTCTAACAGGTGTCGGAACGCGTGCAAATCTTTTCCAAAATGGGAAAAAAGAGGATAAAGCATTAGAAAAAACTTTAGAAGCTGATGCTATTGCAACAGTTGCTGGAAGTTTAGTGGGTGTATCTACAACTACCTCATTTATAGAAAGTGCTAGTGGTGTTGAAGAGGGTGGACGAACTGGATTAACTGCAGTTTTTACAGGTTTATTTTTTGTATTAACTTTATTTTTATTACCTTTATTTAAATCAATTCCGCCAAATGCAATTTATCCGGTATTGGTAGTTGTTGGAATTTTAATGTTTACAGAGTTAGGAAACATTGATTTTAAAAGTAATGATTTAGCAATAACAAGTTCATCATTTTTAATTGTAATTATGATGCCATTAACATATTCTATAACAAATGGTTTTGCTGTGGGATTTGTTGTATATACAGCTTTAAAATTACTAAAAGGTGAATTTAAAGATATAAATTTAGGACTAATAACAATTACTTTGATATCATTATTAGTTTTTATTTTACATTAGAGGAAAAATATTGAAAAAAGTATATTATAGTTATGAAAACTGTGTAGAAGATTGCCGTGTTTTAGTACCACAAATTAAAAATTATGAACCAGATGCTTTGATTGCTATTGCAAGAGGTGGTTTAGTTTTAGGACACTTAATAAGTGAAGCATTAGAAACAAGAGAGATTTATAGTTTAAACTCTATACATTATGATGGAACAAAAAAACTAGACACTTTTGAGATATTTAATGTTCCTGACTTATCAAGAAAACATAAAGTTGTTTTAATCGATGATATTGTTGATAGTGGTGAAAGTATGGTAGAAATTTTAAAGATTTTAAAAGAGAAATATCATCATTGTGAATTTAAAATTGCAACAATATTTTATAAACCAACCGCACTTTTACAACCTGATTTTACAGTAAAAGAAGCTAAAAACTGGATTGAGTTTTTTTGGGAAGTAGATTTATTAGAAAAGAATTAATATGAATATTAAAGATAAAAGTATAGATGAATTAGAAGTTGTAGCACAAGAGATACGAGACAGAATAATTGAAGTTGTCTCAATTAATGGTGGTCATTTTAGTTCAACATTAGGTGCAGTAGAGTTAACTTTAGGTATGCATAAAGTTTTTAACAGTGAATATGATCCATTCATTTTTGATGTATCACATCAGTGTTATCCTCATAAACTGATAACTGGACGATGGGAAGAGTTCTCAACTTTACGACAGTTTAAAGGTTTGAGTGGATTTACAAAACCTAAAGAATCAAGTTCTGATTATTTTGTAGCAGGGCACTCTTCTACTTCAATTTCACTTGCAGTTGGTGCAGCAAAAGCAGCAAAGCTAGAAAAGAACGGAAAAATACCAGTTGTAATGATTGGTGATGGTTCTATGACTGCTGGTATGATATATGAAGCACTGAACGAACTAGGCGATTTAAAACTTCCTGTTGTAATTATTTTAAATGACAATGAGATGAGTATCGCTAAACCAATTGGAGCTATGTCAAAACATCTTAGTAAGCTTTTAGCTGGAAAATTTTACCAAGGTTTTAGAGACAAAGTAGATCATATTGTCAAAAACTATATGCCAAAAGGTACCGAATATATTGCTAAAAAAATTGAAGAGAGTATGAAACTCATCACACCTGGTATTATTTTTGAAGAGATGGGTATAGATTATATCGGTCCAATTGATGGGCATAATATTGAAGAGGTGATCGAAACTTTAGAGTTAGCTAAGAATTTGGGTAAACCTGTAATTTTACATGCAAAAACAGTAAAAGGGAAAGGGTATCCTATAGCTGAAGGTCACCATGAACATTGGCATGGGGTAAGCCCTTTTGATGTTGATACTGGAAAATTTCATAAAAAAGCTGGAGCAAAAGCTGCAACAGCTGTATTTAGTGATGCTTTATATGAGTTAGCAAAAAATGATGAAAAAGTCGTTGGTGTGACTGCTGCAATGCCTAGTGGTACAGGTATCGATAAACTTATGGCAGAATTTCCCGAACGATTTTGGGATGTCGCAATTGCAGAACAACATGCAGTTACATCAATGGCAGCTATGGCAAAAGATGGTTTTAAACCATTTGTAACAATCTACTCAACATTTTTACAAAGGGGCTTCGACCAAATCATACATGATGTATGTTTGATGAATCTTCCGGTAACTTTCTGTATAGATAGAGCAGGAATTGTAGGAGCAGATGGTGAAACACACCAAGGACAGTTTGATATAAGTTTTTTACGATTTTTACCAAATATGACACTTTTTGCTCCAAGAGATTCAAAAACTTTACAACATGCGCTAGAGTTTGCAAAAGATTATGAATCACCATGTGCCATAAGATATCCAAGAGGGTCTTTTGCTGAATTAGAATATCCATCAACACCTTTTATGAAAGGGAAAGCAGAGATACTTAAAGAGGGTACTAGTTCGATCGCATTTATAGGATATGGTGCAGGAGTAAGTCGTGCAATAGCTACAGCAAACTTATGTGAACAAGATATCACAATAGTAGATTTACGATTTGTAAAACCATTAGATACTGAACTTTTAAAACAGTTATCAACAAAAACTACAAAGTGGTATGTATTTAGTGATAGTCAAAAAGCTGGTGGAGTTGGAAGTGCACTTTTAGAGATGATAAGTGATGAAGATTTAGATGTAAAAGTTACATCATTTGAGTATCCTGATATTTATGTACAACATGGAGATACAAAACTATTAGAAGAAGACTTAGGTCTTTTCCCAGAACAATTAGCTAAAAAAATTAGCTAATTGTTCCTAAGTAAGAACTTTATCTAAGATTATTAAAACAAAAAACATAATTCCTAAATAACCATTTATAGTAAAAAATGCTTTATCAATTTTTGAGAAGTCTCTATTTACGATGATATGCTCGTAAGTTAACATAACAGCACTTGCTACTAAAGCGATATACGCAAAAGTTCCAAGATCAGCAACTACGACAAATAAAGTCCAAAAAACTATAGTAAGAGTATGCATAATTTTAGAAAAAAGCATAGTATTTGATACACCAAATTTTGATGGTATTGAATGAAGACCGAGTTCTTTATCTACTTCAATATCTTGTAAAGAGTAAAGTAAATCAAACCCTGCAACCCAAAATAGTACCCCAACACTTAAGTAT
>JBATTX010000013.1:0-4462 GCA_049670825.1 Arcobacteraceae bacterium
ACCCCATTTAATTTTTAAAAATGCTTCCTTAGCTCAGCTGGATAGAGCAACGCCCTTCTAAGGCGTAGGTCACACGTTCGAATCGTGTAGGGAGTACCACTTCAAATCATAAAATAAATTTATCCAAATAATATGCTTTTTAATTTAATACAAATAACTAATATAGTACTATTGCTTCAATGATAACAAAAGAATCCATAGAAAATCTAAAGTCCCATCTTGATGTTGTAGATATTATATCTCAATTTATAGAGCTTAAAAAAACAGGTGCTAACTTTAAGGCTTGTTGCCCTTTTCATGGAGAAGAAACTCCCTCTTTTGTCGTAAGTCCTACAAAACAGATATACCACTGTTTCGGCTGTGGAGTAGGTGGAGATAGTATCAAGTTTGTGATGGAATATGAAAAACTTTCATATCCTGAAGCGTTAGAAAAATTAGCACAGATGGCAAATGTATCTTTGGAGCATGATAGTAATTACAAAAAAATAGATTCATCTATTATTGTAAAAGTAAATGAATATTATCAAAAACTACTCACTCATAATGAAGAATCAAAACAATATTTAAAAACAAGAGGTATTTCGGATTTTTCAATAGAGAAGTTTGAAATAGGGTATGCAAGTACCTCAAATGACACAATAAATTTCTTAAAAACCAACTTTTTAAACCTCGCCGATGCAAAAGATTTTGGTATTATTGATACGGGACAAAATGGTTTATATTCTAGATTTATTGAGCGTATTACTTTTCCAATTTACACTATTAATGGTACGATTGTTGGTTTTGGTGGCAGAACAATCACTGGGCACAATGCGAAATATGTCAACTCTCCACAAACAAAACTATTCAATAAATCTCGTTTACTTTACGGATATCATCTTGCAAAAGAGAGTATTTATAAACAAAAAGCTGTTATTGTAACTGAAGGGTATCTTGATGTTGTTATGTTACATCAAGCTGGTTTTTCAAATGCTGTAGCAACATTAGGAACTGCTCTTACTGTAGAACATTTACCTCTTTTAAAACGAGGAGAGCCAAAAGTAATAGTTGCTTATGATGGAGACAAAGCTGGCTTAAATGCTGCATATAAGGCAAGTTTACTTTTAAGTCATAGCCAGTTTCAAGGCGGCGTGGTTATCTTTACAGATGGGCAAGATCCTGCTGATATGGTAAAAGCAAACAAACTTGATGAACTCAATGCGATGTTTGCGAAAACAACACCATTTATTGTGTTTGTTTTAGATTTTATTATCGATAAATATAATTTGGAAAATCCACAAGAGAAACAAAGCGCACTACAAGAATCAAATGAATACTTGAAAACACTTAGTCCAATTTTTCAAGAACAATATGCTCCTTTAATTGTGCGAAAACTTAATGTAAATTCACAACTTGTGCAGGTACAACATTTTGAAAATCAACGTTCAACAAATGTAAATCTTTCATCAATTGATATTTCAGAGTTAAGCATTATAAAAACAGTTTTAGATAATCCAGAACTTTTAGAAACAGTAAAAAAAGAGTTACAGCCAGATATGTTTGAAATTCATGGAAATGAGTATAGTAAATTATTGGAGAATCCAAATGATCCATCACTTATGGGCTTGATGCTTAATGAACATCTAATCTCATACACAAAAGAGGAACTCAACAGTCAGCTTATTATCATACTAATGCCTTATTATAAAAAACAACTCCAGCAGCTTAATTTTAATGAAACAATGGAATATGTTGAAAAGGCAAGATTAAGTAGAAAGCTGAAGTATAAACTTATCGAGTTAAATTCAAAAAAACTTATAATAGGTTAAAAGAATAATTAATTTTCTATAGTGTATAATGGCGCAAATTAATAGAGGAATAATACAATGGAATTTTTAACAACACCAAATGCACCAGCTGCAATAGGCCCTTACTCACAAGCGGTAAAATTTAATGGAGTTTTATATACATCAGGACAAATAGCATTAAAACCAAATGGTGAAATGGTAGAAAATGATATCAAAAAACAAACAAGACAAATTTTTGAAAATTTAAAAGCAATTCTTGAAGATAATGGAACATTTGTTACTGAAGTTATAAAAGTAAACATTTTTTTAACAGATATGAATGATTTTGGTATTGTAAATGTAATTATGGCAGAATTTTTCGGAGATCACAAGCCTGCAAGAAGTACAATCGAAGTTGCAGGATTACCTAAAAATGCGATGATTGAGATGGATGTAATTGCAACTGCAGTTGATTTTCACTAAGAATTTTTGTTTAAAGTATATTTAAAGATATTTTTAGTACAATTCGCTTTATAAATTTTAGAGGATATGCTAATGTACGCAATTATCAAAACTGGTGGAAAACAATACAAAGTATCAGAAGGTGATATTTTAAATGTTGATAAGCTAAGTAAAGAAGCAAAAGAAACAATCGAATTTACAGATGTAATAGCTGTAAATGATGGAAATGCACTTACAACTGGTGAAGCAGTTGCAAATGCTAAAGTAACAGCTGAAGTTATCGTTGAAGGTAGAGATAAAAAAGTTATCATCTACAAAAAACTGAGAAGAAAAGATAGTAAACTTAAAAGAGGTTTCAGAAGAAGCTTCACTAAAGTAAGAATTACTAAAATAGCAGCATAAGGATAAGAAATGGCTCACAAGAAAGGTCAAGGTAGTACTAATAATAATAGAGACTCAGCTGGTAGAAGACTAGGAGTTAAAAAATATGGTGGAGAATCAGTAATTGCTGGTAACATCATTGTTAGACAAAGAGGAACAAAAGTACACGTAGGTGCTAATGTTGGAATTGGAAAAGATCACACAATTTATTCTTTAATAGACGGTGTAGTTAAATTTGAACAAAAAGATAAAAAAAGAAAAAAAGTATCTGTTTACGCATCATAGATCGTAAATTAGTATGATTATTTAAGGCACTGTAGCGTTTGCTATGGTGCCTTTTTTTTTAAACAATACTTAATTAATAATATATAGTTTACTTGAAGTATATATTATTAATTAGAAATCGGAGAATAATATGTTTGTAGATAATGTCAGTTTTACAGTAAAGTCAGGAAAAGGTGGAGCAGGTTGTGTTTCATTTAGAAAAGAAAAGTTTGTTATTAAAGGTGGACCAGATGGTGGTTCTGGTGGAAAAGGTGGAGATGTTTATTTTGAAGTAGATAGCAATACTGACACATTGTCTACATATAAAGGTACACATCATATTAAGGCTGATAATGGACAACCAGGTATGGGAAGTAATTGTAGTGGAAAATCTGCACAACATGTAGTATTAAGAGTACCACCTGGGACACAAGTTATTGATGAAGATACAGATGAAATATTATTTGATTTATTAGAAGATAAACAGAAAGTGTTATTTTTGGAAGGTGGAAAAGGTGGGTTAGGTAATACTCACTTTAAAAACTCTCGAAATCAAACACCAAGTTATGCTCAACCTGGACTTGTTGGAGTTACTAAAAATATTCGATTAGAGTTAAAACTGATTGCTGATGTTGGTCTTGTTGGATATCCAAATGTTGGAAAATCGACTTTAATATCAACAATTTCAAATGCAACACCACAAGTTGCAAATTATGAGTTTACAACACTTACTCCAAAGTTAGGTGTTGTTGATGTTGGAGATTATAACTCATTTGTAGCAGCTGATATTCCTGGTATTATTGATGGGGCAAGTGAAGGTAGAGGTCTTGGGATTGAGTTTCTAAAACACATTGAAAGAACAAAAACTTTATTATATATGATTGATATGTCAAATTATAGAGAGATGATAGATCAATATAGAGTGTTACAAGAAGAAGTGAAAAAATTCTCTGAAGAATTAAGCACTCGAAAATTTGCAATCGCTTTAACAAAAATTGATGCAATTTCAACAGAATAATTAAATGAAAAAATAGTACAATTTATAAAAGAAATAGGGCTTGATACTGTAAATGAAAATAATTTTTCATTTGAAAAAGATAAGAAATATTTTCTTCAAGAGTTGACATATTCAAAATATAATGAAGATTTACCATACTTCGTATTGCCAATTTCTTCGGCTACACACGATAATATAAATGGATTAAAATATGCATTATATGATTTAATTAGTAGGGATAGATGCGAAGAATAGTTTTAAAAGTAGGGAGTGCTGTTTTAACACAAGATGGCGAACTTTCATTAGAAAGATTACGTAATTTAGTTGAATTTATTTCATTGTTAAAAGTTAAATATGAAGTTATTTTGGTTAGTTCTGGAGCTGTTGCTGCTGGATATACTCTTTTAAAGTTAAATAAAAAAATAGTAGCAAATAAACAAGTGCTAGCTGCACTGGGTCAACCGCTATTACTCCATACTTATAGAAATAAATTTGCAAAATTTGATATTTTATGTTCTCAGGTATTACTTGAAGCATCGATTTTTCATGATGATAAAAGATTGAATCATGCAAAAGATGCAATGGAAGTTAT
>JBATTX010000014.1:0-33766 GCA_049670825.1 Arcobacteraceae bacterium
CATCTATCTTATATGAAAGTGCTCTAAAGTCGGTTCTAACTGCAACACCAAGATCCCATACCGATTTTACATATTCTAGTTTATCACTTATGTAAAAATTATCTTTGTTTTTATAATAATCTAGTCCAAATTCGAGTTGTGATTGTAAACCAGCAACTGCATCAATTTTTCCTTCTTTAAGATCTTTAATAGCATCAAAAATATTTAAGTAGTGTTTCACATTTGATTTAAGTGCACCTTTAAATGATGATGTTAAGTACGAATCTGGAAGAGTGTCTATTTCAACACCTATTGTGTGATATTTAAAAACAGCTAAATTTCTAATTTCTGGAATTGCTTTTTTGTTTGTTGCTATAACCCATCTTTCAGATTGGTATGGTGATTTCATAATAACCATATCGTTATCAAGTTCACCTGTAGATTTGTCAGTTTGACGAATAAAATCATAATCATAAGGAACTCTAAACATAACATCAGTACGATTTTTATGTATCAGATTACCTTTCCAAATGAGATTTCGTAAATCGTCCTCTAAACTTTCATCAGAACCAGTCCAGTACCAACTAGGCTCTACACCTAATTTTTTTGAAATCTCCTTTGCAATATCTACATCAATACCTTTTGCAACACCATTTTCCATATAAGAATAAGGTGGAAAATTTTCGTAAACGGCAACGATAATATTTCCACTTGTTTTAATATCTTCAAGTGATCTTGCATTTGTATTGATACAGATAATAGAAATTAAAAATATCGCTTGAAGTAACTTTAAATTTAATTTCATTTTATATCCTTAGTCAGCTGGAACTGTTTCAATCCACGATCTAATTGCCCAGATAGCTTCATTTGATAAAATACCTTTAAATGGAGGCATATAAACGTTACCATTTCTCACAGCACCAGTTCTTACTTTGTTGATCATATACTCATCTGTATCATCATCACCAGCTTCTAAATATCTTAAATCTGGAGCAACTCCACCAGATATTGCACCTAGTCCATGACATCTTGCACAGTTTGCATTGTATCCTGATTTACCAATTTCAATTGCAGTTTCATTTCCTCTAAAAGGGTTAACAATAACATCATCAGCGATTTTTGGTAATCCCTCTGTATCCATTGGCTGTGGTGTAACATCACCATGTCCAAAACTTAGTGTTGTAACAGCTATTAAACAGCATGCAACTTTAGTTAATCTTTTCATCTTTTATACCTTATATTAATTTGATTAGTGTAATTATATACACACTTTATAGCTTGAATATAGCACTACTGTAAATCTTCTAAAAGAGTTTCTATAATAGCTTTTATATTAGTATTTAAAGTAGTTACAGCCTTTGCATTTGTATCTAGTTTTTGTGCCGTTTGATAAATAATTGTTATATTATTTTTATCAGTTTGATAGATACCAATACCAAATGGACAATAGATAATATTATCTCTATTTTCTTTGATTAAATTGTATCCTAGTGTATTTTTACAAAACCCTAATTTTCTAGCTTTTAGATAAAGATTTTCCTCTTTACGGTGCTTCGCCATAGCATTTGCACTTACTGCGATGTTTGAATCATAAGAAAGTGTAAAACCATTTGAGATCATCTCATCTTTTAATGCAAAAGTAATATCATCAAAATTAGTTTCAAGTGTATACTTTACAAAATTTTGAGTTTCTATCTTTTCATAACTTAATAAATGTGTTACAAAAAGTAATAATATTAAAATTCTTTTCATTGTTTTTCACACTGTAACTCATGAGGAGCAATCCCAAGTGTATCTAAGTCTGTAATAGGGTGTAAGAAACCATATTGTGGAGAGTTTGATACAAGTGCTTTTGGATGAATTAACGCAACAGGCATTCGTAATTGTCCATTAAAATCTCTAAAAGTAAGTTTACGTCCTTTGTATGCTGCAATTTCAAATTTATCAGAATGTAAAAAATTACTATTTATTTTTACATCATCTGTTTGTGTTTTTCCAACAGCAGTAACAATAGTACGAACTGCAACCCAAGAGGCATAATCTTTTGATGTCATCCATCTTGATGCATACTTTTCAAATCTACTTTGCAGTTGTGCTGCACCCCAAGCTTCAACAACTTTGTTCCATGTAACAGGTGTTAGTCCTGCACTTCCTGCTATTGGGCGTGGAGTCCAAGTATTGAAGTAAAGATATTGTGCAAAATCCTCATAGTAATCAGCAACTAATACTACATCATGTTCTTTTGATTGTGTAAAAGAGGGCATTTCGCTTTGTGCTTTTCTTCTGATGTCACTATCAAAACTCCAAGTTTTTTCATCAACAATTTTTCCACCAAATCTTTTAGCCGCTCTTTTCATAGCTTCTACAATTTTTTTGTCTTCTGGTTTATCGCCTTTTATCAGAAGCCATTTTTTCCAATCTCTTTTGATGAGAAATTGTACAAGTCCATCATAAAGCATCGCATCACTTGCAATGGTATGAAAAACATTTTTTTCACAAATAGTTTTACGAAATTTTGTACTTGTATTTGCACTATTAATGATAAATGCTTGTTTTGCAAGTTGGTTTTTTAGAAGTTTTGAAAATAACTCATCGCCCACATTGAGAATGATATATGCGTTGTTGTTTGATTTTGTAATAAATTGTTCAAAACTTTCTATGAGTTTTTGAGTATCTTTTGATACAGTTTTGTGTAGTAAAAAGTTTTGATTTGAAAACATAGCTGTTTTTTGGCTATCTTTTATAGCAAGCTCAATCCCTTTTAATCCACTATCCTGTGGCTCCTCAATTACATTTGATAAAGCAGGTGGTTTTTCAATAACCTCTTCAAGATATAAGATATTTACATCTAAAGGTTTGGCAAAAACCCATAATGATAAACCAATAATTAGTAACATTTTTTTCATAACAGCTCCTATATATATTTGGAAACTATTATATGTAAAAATTATAGCATGAGTATAGTAATGTGCTATGCTATATTCATGCTTTAGAGATTGAGTAGAATTTACGCATTAAAAATTAAGGATATAACATGAAAAAAATCACAATTGCATCATTATTGGCTTGTTCAATTTTAAGTGCTGATACTATTTATGTATCAAATGAAAAAGACAATACTTTATCAGTTATTGATTCTGTATCAAATAAAGTTATACAAACAATAGAAGTAGGTCAAAGACCAAGAGGAATTGTATTAAATAAAGATTACTCGTTATTATATATTTGTGCAAGTGATGATGACACGGTACAAATAATGGATACTAAAACAAACAAAATTATTGGAGACTTACCTTCTGGGGATGATCCAGAACAATTTGCATTACATCCAAATGACAAAGACTTATATATAGCAAATGAAGATGATGCGGTTATTACAGTTGTTGATGCACATAAAAAAACTGTTATAGCACAGATTGATGTTGGTGTTGAACCTGAAGGTATGGCGATTAGTCCTGATGGAAAAGTTGCTATTAATTCATCTGAAACATCTAACTTTTTACACTGGATAGATACAACTACATATAAAATCATTCATAATACTCCAATTGATCAACGACCTCGACATATTGAGTTTAATAAATCAGGTGATAAAGTTTGGGCAAGTTCTGAAATTGGTGGAACAGTAGCTGTAATTGATACAAAAACAAAGGAGAAGATAAAAACAATAAATTTTAAAATTCCAGGGATTTTTAAAGACAATATTCAACCAGTTGGTATTAAACTTACAAGTGATGGAAAATATGCCTTTGTAGGACTTGGACCTGCAAATCATATTGCAGTAATTGATGCTAAAACATTTAAAGTACTCAAATACTTACTTGTGGGAAATAGAGTTTGGCAGATGGATTTTGCCGAAAATGAAACAAAGCTTTACGGAGCAAATGGTGTAAGTGGCGATGTATCTGTAATAGATATCAATAAATTAAAAGTTGAAAAAACTATAAAAGTAGGAAGATACCCATGGGGATTAGCGGTGATACCAAAAAAATAATATGAGCGCATTACAATTAGAAAATATAAATTTCAAATACGATAAAAAAATAGTTTTAAATGATGTCTCTTTCAAAATTGAAAGTGGCTCATTTTTTGTTTTACTAGGATTAAATGGTGCTGGTAAATCAACTATTTTCTCTTTAATCACACGATTATTAAATATTCAAGATGGTTCAATTATCATCAATAATCATAATATAAATAACTACCAAAAAGCCTTGAGTGATATAGGTGTTGTCTTTCAAGAGCCAACTTTAGACTTAGATTTGACCGTTCGTCAAAATCTTTATTATTATGGTTCTATTAAAGGTATCTCTTTTAAACAAACTTTAGCATCTATTGAAAATGAGCTAAAAAGTATAGGCCTTGAAGATAAACTTGATGTCATCACAAAAGACCTTAATGGTGGACACAGAAGAAGAGTAGAGATATTACGAGCGTTGATTAATAATCCCAAACTGTTACTTCTTGATGAAGCTACCGTTGGACTTGATGTAGAAAGTCGCTTTGATATATTAAAATATATTCGTAAACTTGTCAAAGAGAAAGGGATATCTGTTTTATGGATCACGCACCTTTTTGATGAGCTTGAAAAAAGTGATAGTCTTGCAGTGATTAAGAATGGTTCCATTATCGAAAATAGTACAGTTGATGATGTATTAGAGAAATACAAGTGTGAAACAATTGATGAGATGTTTCATTATGTTACCAAGGTGAAAAAATGATGAAATATTATTATTGTATGCAAGGGATTATTTATAAAGAGTTATTGCGATTTTTTAAACAAAAAAGTAGATTCTTTTCTGCACTTGTGCGGCCCTTACTTTGGCTTTTTATTTTTTCTGTTGGTTTTAAAAGTGCTTTGGGATTAGCAATCACTCCACCTTATGAGACATATATCACGTATGAGACATATATTGTCCCTGGCTTAATTGGTATGATTATGTTGTTTAATGGTATGCAAAGCTCCCTGACGATGATTTTTGATCGTGAGATGGGTAGTATGAAAATATTGTTAAGTTCAAATATCAATAGAAATTTTTTGCTTTTTTGTAAAATGATGGCTACTTCTATCGTTTCTACGATACAAAGTGTTACTTTTCTAATCATTGCGTATTTTTATGGAGTTGAGTTTCCATTAGAAGGATACCTTTTAATAGTGCCTGTAATTTTATTTTCTTCACTTATTTTAAATGCAATTGCACTCTTTTTATCTTCTGTAATTAAACAATTAGAGAACTTTGCAACAGTGATGAACTTTGTAATATTTCCTATGTTTTTTCTCTCATCTGCTCTTTATCCTCTTTGGAAGATTAAGGACTCAAGCCTTTTATTATACACTGTTTCGTCGTATAACCCTTTTACTTTTATAGTAGAATTTATTCGATTTACACTCTACACAAAATTTGATCTAAATAATTTTTATATCATTGTTTTCATTTTAACCCTTTCATTACTATTTGCTTTTGTAGGATATAGCTCAAAAAACATCTTTAAAAAAAATAAGAAATAAGTTTCTTATTTTTTGGCTATATTCAGGCTATACAAATAGTGTAACCTTTTGTTAATCAACTACTGGGAATGGTGTGTTGTAAAATTAAAAGGAGAAAATATGTTGAAGAAACATTTATTAACAGGTGCTATTACAGTGTCACTTGCAGTTTTAATAAGTGGCTGTGTATCTAATGATATGACTGTTACTAAAATTGACAAGCCAGGTTTTGATCCTGTTAAGTATTCAGATATTGTAAATGATGCAAAAACTGTAAACGATGTAGTATCTTATGGATTAGGTCAAAAGGGGCAAAGATATTCGCCAATGACTCAAATCAACAAAAAAACTGTTAAAGATTTAGTTCCTGTATGGAATTTTTCTTTTGGTGGAGAGAAACAAAGAGGTCAAGAAGCACAAGCTTTAGTTAAAGATGGTGTTATGTATGTAACTGCATCTTATTCAAGAATCTATGCAATTGATACAACAACTGGTGATGAGTTATGGCAGTATGATGCTAGACTTCCTAGTGCTATTTTACCATGTTGTGATGTTATTAACAGAGGTGCAGCAATCTATGATGATTTAGTTATTTTTGGTACACTTGATGCAAAACTTGTTGCTCTTGATAGAAAAACAGGAAAAGTGAAGTGGAAAAAGAAAATTGCTAACTATAAAGATGGTTACTCTTACACAGCTGCTCCTTTAATCGTAAATGACTTACTTATTACTGGTAATTCAGGTGGTGAGTTTGGTGTAGTTGGTCAAATTGATGCAAGAAACCCTAAAACAGGTGAATTAGTATGGACAAGACCAATGGTTGAAGGTCATATGGGTTACTTAAATGGTAAAGAAAATGGAATTACAGGTACTGTAAATGCTTCTTGGCCAGGTGATTTATGGAAACATGGTGGTGCTGCTCCTTGGAATGGTGTTACTTATGATCCAGATACAAACTTAATCTATGTTCCAACAGGAAACCCTTCTCCATGGAATTCACATGAAAGACCAGGTGACAACTTATACTCTGCATCAAGAGTTGCAATCAATCCAGATACAGGAAAAATTGTTTGGCATTTCCAAACAACTCCAAATGATGGATGGGATTACGATGGTATGGCTGAGTTAGTTTTATTCGAATATGAAGAAAATGGTAAAACTGTAAAAGCTGGTGCTACTGCTGATAAAAATGGTTTCTTCTATGTACTTGATAGAGTTACAGGGAAATATATCAGATCTACTCCTTTTGTTGATAAAATCACATGGGCTAAAGGTATAGATGAAAATGGTAGACCAATTGTAAATGAAGCAAATAGACCAGGTTCTCCTGAAGGTGCTAAACAAGGTACAACAGTATTCTCAATCCCTTCATTCTTAGGTGGAAAAAACTGGAATCCAATGGCATATTCTGCTAAAACTGGATTATTTTATGTTCCAGCAAATGAATGGGGTATGGATATTTGGAATAAACCAGTACATTATAAAAAAGGTGCTGCTTATTTAGGTGCTGGATTTACAATTAAACCAACATACGATGATCACATTGGAGCTTTAAAAGCGGTTGATCCTAAAACTGGAAAAATCAAATGGGTTTATAAAAACTATGCACCATTATGGGGTGGAGTTTTAACTACTGCTGGTGGACTAGTATTTGTAGGAACACCTGAAGGTAAACTATTAGCTTTAGATGATGAAACTGGTGAAGTTTTATACTCTTTCCAAACAGGTTCTGGAATTGTATCATCTCCTATTACATGGGAACAAAATGGTGAACAATACATATCTGTAACATCTGGTTGGGGTGGAGCTGTTCCTTTATGGGGTGGTGAAGTTGCAAAAACAGTTAAATACCTTAACCAAGGTGGAACTGTACACACATTTAAATTACATAAATAATTTAGATAAAAAATTTATAAAGGAGGATATCATTATGGCATGGGAAAAACCAACATTTGTAGATAACAGATTCGGATTTGAAGTGACAATGTATATTTGTCACGTATAAGGTAAATGATAACAAGAGTAGTAAAACTGCTCTTGTTTATTATTTTTATTCAGATAAACAGGTTTTATTTGAATAAAAATAATACAAAGGGTAACGATGAAAATTCAAGTATTAGGTTCTAGTGCTGGCGGTGGACTTCCTCAGTTTAATTGTAATTGTGATAATTGCAAAGCCTACAGAGCAGGTTCAAAAACAGTAAAAAGAAGAACGCAAAGTTCTATTACTATTAGTGAAGATGGTGAAAATTGGGTACTTTTTAATACCTCTCCAGATATTTTGGAACAGATTCATAACTCACCTTTTTTACACCCTACACAAAAAAGGGAAACAAAAATAAAAGCGATAGTTTTTATCGATGCACAAATTGACCATACAACAGGATTGTTGATGCTTCGAGAAGGTTGTCCTCACGAGGTATATTGTACAAAAGAGGTAAATGAAGAGTTAAATACTTCGTTTCCACTTTTTAAGATGTTAAAACACTGGGATGGTGGTGGAACAAACTACCATGAGATAGTTCCAAACAACACAGCTTTTGAGATACCAGTGATGCCAAACTATGAATTTTATGCGCATCCTCTTATTTCAAATGCACCTCCATATTCAAAATATAGAGACAAGCCACGAGCAGGAGATAATATTGGAGTGGTTGTTGTAAATAAAAAAACGCAAAAAAGATTATTTTATCTTCCTGGACTAGGCGTTTTAGAAGACCATATCATTGAAGAGATGGGTAAAGCTGATATTCTTCTTCTTGAGGGAACTTTATGGACAAACGATGAGATGATAAAAGGAAAGTTTTCTAAAAAATTAGGAACTGAGATGGGACATATTCCACTTAGTGGTGAAGATGGACTAATAAAAGTTTTAGATGGATTAGAAAAACCTCGAAAGATATTGATACATATTAATAATACAAACCCAATATTAGATGAGAGTAATGATGAGTATAAAGAACTTATATCTCATGGGATAGAAGTATCATACGATGGTATGAGTATAGAGATTTAAAAAATAAAAAAAGGAATATAAAATGAATAAAAGCAATGAATTATTAAGTAAAGAAGATTTTGAACAAAAATTAAGAGATATGGGTTCAATGTACCATATTCATCACCCATTTCATATAAGAATGTACGAAGGTGGTTGTACAAAGGAGGAGATTCAAGGTTGGGTTGCAAATAGATTTTATTATCAAACTGCTATTCCTATTAAAGATGCAGCAATTATGTCAAATAACCCACCTTTAGAGGATAGAAGAAAATGGATCGATAGAATTATTGATCATGATAGTGTTGATGGAGGAATTGAGGCATGGCTTGATTTAGGAGAGGCTGTAGGATTAAAAAAAGAGGATTTAATCTCTCATAAATATGTATTACCAGCTGTGCGATTTGCCGTTGATGCGTATGTAAATTTTGCGAAACAAAGACCTTGGAAAGAGGCTGCTATGTCTTCACTCACTGAGATGTTTGCTCCACAAATTCACCAACAAAGACTCGACACATGGCCTAAAAATTATCCTTGGATAGAGCAAAATGGTTTACGATATTTTCAAAAAAGATTAAGTGAAGCAAGACGAGATGTACAACATGGTTTGAGTTTAACACTTGAGGAGTTTAACACTGTTGAGTTACAAAATAGGGCTTGTGAAATTTTACAGTTTAAATTAGATATCCTATGGACAATGGTTGATGCTTTATACTTAGCATACGAATTAAAAAGACCACCATATTTTAATATAAAGGATTGTGATGCAACTCGAAAAATTAATTTCAGTGAATAACAATTTCCAATTACAATGGGAAGAACACCAAAACTGTTTTGTACTTTTATACCCAGAAGGGATGGTGCAACTTAGCCAAAGTGCTGGAGAGATTATGAATCTCTGTGATGGTAAAAATACAGTTCAAAATATCATTGTAAAACTTGAAGAAAAGTTTAGTACTACAGGTTTAGAAAAAGATATTATTGAATTTCTAGATGATGCAGTAGAAAGAAACTGGTTGGTTACAGATGAATAATGCTATAAAACCACCTTTATGGTTACTTTTAGAACTTACTCATAAATGTCCTTTGGAGTGCTCTTATTGTTACAATCAATTAGATTTTGCCAAAACAAAAGATGCGATGAGTAAAGAGGATTGGTTTCGAGTGATGGAGCAAGCACGAGCTTTAGGTGCAGTACAATTAGGTATCTCTGGTGGTGAACCACTTTTACATAAAGATATTGTAGAGATTGTGCAAAAAGCCAATGATTTGAAGTTTTATACGAATCTGATCACTTCTGGAGTTGGAGCCGATTTATCTATTTTGCAAAAGTTAAAAGATGCAGGACTAAAAACAATTCAGCTTGGTATTCAGTCTCATGATGAAAATACAACAACGCTAATAACAAACAATAAAAGTGCGTATAAAGATAAAATTGCATTTGCAAATGAAGCGAAAAGATTAGGAATTCAACTCATTGTAAACTCATGTATCACTCGACAAAATATCTCTCAAATTGGTGAGATTATCGAGTTTGCTGAGAGTTTAAATGCAAACTATCTTGAAATAGCAAACATTCAGTATTATGGATGGGCATTGGAAAATATTAACGCTCTATTACCTACAAAAGAGCAATTATATGAAGCGAAGCGGGTAACTGATTATTATAGAGATAAAAGGCCAGATATGAAAGTATTTTTTGTAGTTCCTGATTATTTTGCAGAGCGTCCAAAAGCATGTATGAACGGCTGGGGAAGTACTTTTTTAACAATTAACCCAGATGGAATTGCCCTTCCTTGTAATACTGCAAATACTTTACCGTTGGAATTTCCAAATGTAAAAGAGTTTTCTGTAAAAGAGGTGTGGTATGATTCTCATGCTTTCAATTATTTTAGAGGCGATAAATGGATGAATCCAACTTGTAGAACTTGTGATGAAAAAGAGCAAGATTTTGGAGGGTGTCGTTGTCAAGCATTTGCACTTACAAATGATATGCATGAAGCAGATCCAGTATGTTCAAAATCCTCATATCATGGAGTAGTTACAAATATGGTTGAAAAAAGTTTAAGCTCTTTTGATGCTACACCTATTTATCGTAATAAACAAAATTCACTAAAATTTATGAAATAAATCATTACGATTCGAATACTTTTCCTATACTCTATCACAAATAACATTGTGATAGAAAATCCACTTATTATTCATAATACTTTTAAAAAGATAAAAAAAATTCATTGGTATTTATTATTAAAATATGTTATACTAATTGTAACAATGTAATAAGGTGACCTAATGAATACAAATTTACAAAAAATAGAAATTGAAGATTTACTAAATAAATTACCAGGTATGTTGTACCGATGTAAATATGATGAAAATTGGACTATGGAATTTGTAAGTAAAGGATTTAAAGATCTTACAGGATATGAAGAAGATGAAATTATTTCCAATAGGGTTGTAAGTTTTGTAGAAATTATGCATAAGTCTGATATTGATTGGACTTATAAAATTGTGAGTAATGCATTAAAAGAGAGAAAACACTTTAACTATGAATATAGAATTATCACAAAAAATGGTGATGTTAAATGGGTATGGGAACAAGGTCTTGGTATTTATGATGATGAGGGAAATGTTCAATGTATTGAAGGTTTTATAACTGATGTTACAACACAAAGAAAACAAAATGACAATTTAAAAGAGGAACTTCACAAAAAAGATAGAGAATTATTGATTAACTTAGCTTTGGTGAATGAATATAAAAAAGCAGTTGATGAGAGCTCCATAGTGACTAAAACAACTCCAGATGGAATCATCACTTTTGTGAATGATGAGTTTTGTCGTATCTCTGGATATTCAAGAGAAGAGGTTCTTGGTAAATCTCATAATATAGTTAGACATCCACAAAATCCAAATTCACTTTTTGAAAATCTTTGGGCAACAATACTTGATAAAAAGATATGGAAAGGTGTTATTAAAAATAGAACAAAATATAATAAGCCTTATTATGTAAAAACAACCATTGTACCTATTTTGGATTATGAAGGTAAGATTAAAGAGTTTATGGCAATACGTCATGATGTAACAGATTTGATTTTGCAAGAAAAAAAGATAAAGTTTCAAACAACCGATCATATGACACAGCTTCCAAACAGGCAAAAACTTATGGAGGATTTAGAAGAAAGTGAAGTGCTTAAGCTTGCTATTTTAAATGTTGAAAAATTTAAAGAGATAAATGAATATTATGGATATGATTTTGGAGATAGACTTCTTGTTGAATTATCTACTTTACTTTCTAAAAAATTAGTGAATTATGATGTAAGACTCTATAAACTTCCTGGTGATGAATTTGGTATTTTAGCAAATGAGACTATTGGCAAAGAGGAGTTTACTCAAATCATATTAAATTTACTTAGCATCATAAAAAACAATACATTTGAGATTGCTAAATACAAGTTTAATGTGAGAGCAATTGCTGGTGCTTCGATGCAAAAGAATTATTTTATTCATGCAGAGATGGCAACAGATTATGCAAAAGCAACGAATCAAGAATTAGTATTTTTTGATGATAATATTGATATAAAAGAGCAGTTAGTTAATAATGTAAAGTGGACAAATAAAATAAAACAAGCCATAGAAGATGATAGATTTGTAGTATTTGCACAACCTATTGTTTGTAACAAAACTAATACAATATCAAAATACGAATGTTTGATTCGAATGATAGATGAAGATGGTACTATAGTATCGCCATTTCATTTTTTAAATATAGCAAAACATTCAAGACTCTATACAAAACTTACAAAAATAGTAATAAAAAAATCTATAGAATATTTTAAAGACAAAACTTCAAGTTTTTCTATCAATTTTACAATAGATGATATCCTTAATCCAAATGTAGTAAACTTTTTAAAAGAAAACCTAAATAAGTATGATGGGATAGCAGATAGACTGATTATTGAAATTGTTGAAGATGAAGGTATTGAAAACTATGATCAAGTAAGTAGTTTTATTGAAAATATGAAGTATCTTGGCTGTAAAATTGCAATTGATGATTTTGGTACAGGGTATTCAAATTTTGATTATTTGATGAGACTAAATGTAGATTTTATTAAAATTGATGGTTCTATTATTAAAAATATCGATCATGATTATAATGCAAAAATTGTAACAGAACTTATAGTGAACTTTGCACAAAGGTTAAATATAGAAACAGTAGGTGAGTTTGTTTATAAACAAGAGATTTTAGATATATTAAAAGTGATGGGTGTAGACTATTCTCAGGGGTATCATTTAGGGGAACCCAAACAGTTGTTTGTTGAAATATAACAACAAATAATCTAAATTTTGCTAAAATATTTTAAAATTTTTCTTTATAAAAGGATATACCGAGAATGAATAAAAAACCATATATAGATACGATGCCAGATATAAATGGATATTTTGGACAGTTTGGCGGATCGTTTATTCCCCCTCAGCTTGAACAACCATTTAAAGAGATAACTGATGCATACATGAAACTCTCAAAATCTCACGATTATTTAAATGAACTCAATAATATACGAAAACACTATCAAGGTAGACCAACTCCTGTTTATTATTGTAAAAATTTGAGTGAATATTGTGGTGGTGGACAAATATATCTTAAAAGAGAAGATCTCAATCATACTGGTGCACATAAATTAAATCATTGTATGGCTGAAGTTCTACTAGCTAAATATTTAGGAAAGAAAAAAGTTATTGCAGAAACTGGTGCTGGTCAACATGGTGTTGCACTTGCAACTGCTGCAGCTTATTTTGGCTTAGAGTGCGAGATACATATGGGGGAAGTTGATATTAAAAAAGAGCACCCAAATGTAGTAAGAATGAAAATTTTAGGTGCATCTGTAGTGCCTGCTACACATGGACTCAAAACATTAAAAGAAGCAGTCGATAGTGCTTTTGAAGCATATTTAAAAGATCCAGTAAATCAAATGTATGCTATAGGTTCAGTAGTAGGTCCTCATCCATTTCCTAAAATGGTAAGAGATTTCCAATCAGTAATGGGAATAGAAGCACGAGCACAGTTTTTTGAGATGACAGGAAAACTTCCTGATGCAGTTACAGCTTGTGTTGGTGGTGGATCAAATGCGATGGGAATTTTTAGTGGATTTATTGATGATGATGTAAAGCTTATTGGTGTAGAACCAATGGGGAAAGGTGATCAAATAGGAGAACACAGTGCAAGTCTAACTTATGGAAAAGAGGGAGTAATGCATGGATTTAATTCTATTATGTTAAGTGACGAAAATGGTGAACCAGCACCTGTTCATTCAATAGCAAGTGGAATTGACTATCCATCTGTAGGACCTGAACATGCTTATCTTTCAAGTATAGGAAGAACAGAAGTAGGTCATTGTAACGATGAAGAAGCCGTAGATGCTTTTTATAAACTTTCTCAATATGAAGGAATTATTCCTGCTTTAGAGTCTGCTCACGCTGTTGCCTTTGCAATGAAATATGCTCAAATACACCCAAATGAATCTATTTTGGTAAATTTAAGTGGTAGAGGTGACAAAGATATAGATTTTGTAGTAGAACATTATCCTATCCCTACAAAATAAAAACACTTATTGTAAGTATACAGTATAAAGCAATTTAACTGTATACTTCGCGTATGCAAACACAAAGAATATTTTTACAAACACACGAACCGCTAAACTTTACTTTTAAACAAACAAAAGATGATTTTATTGTTGATGAGATTACAAATGTTACTTTTAAAGGTAAAGGGAACTATTTAGTATTAAAGATTAAAAAACAGTCTTTATCTACTTGGGAACTTCTTTCAATAATTTCAGAGACACTTGGAATCGAAGAACATAAAATAGGCTATGCAGGTTTAAAAGATAAAAATGCAACTACTACACAGTATATAAGTATCCCAATTAATAGAAGTAAAGAGTATAAACTTTTAAATAGTAAAAATATTAAGGTGCTAGGTACATATATACATGACCAAAAACTGAAAATTGGCGATTTGGAAGGAAATAGATTTCGAATCACTCTTCAAGATATAGACCCAATATCACTTGGGGTAATATATCAATCAATTTCACATATAGAAAAGCATGGTATGCCTAATTATTTTGGATTTCAAAGATTTGGAAAAGAGAGTAATTTTGAGAAATCAAAAAGAATATCTTACGGAGAAGAGATACTCAAAGAAAAAAAGCTAGAAAAATTTATGAAACTTGCATATCAAAGTTATTTTTTTAATGGATGGTTAGCAAAAAGAGTTGAACTTTCTAAAGATGCCAACAGTAAGAAACTTCTTCCTTTAGAGGGTGATGTATTTAAATTAAATGACAGAACAATTATTACAGGGCTTCTTCCTGGGAGAAATATCATTCGAGCAAAAGATGAAGCACGACTTATAGAAGAAGAGTTTGACGATATGTTTATTTATGATAAAGGATATCGAAGAGATGCGTGGATACGCCCCTCAAATATCAAAAACAAATATAATAAAGAACAAAATAGTATGCAAATAGAATTTGTACTTCCTAAAAGTAGTTATGCAACAGTATTTATAGAAAATATTGCAAACAAAAATTTTACTTATTAAAAATTTATCGAATAATTAACACTTATAGTATATAATTGGTTATGAAAAATAATAATATGTTACCTTCTTTAGATATAAATAATAGCGAGCTATACTTATGCACGCTATAGATTTTCTCTCCATCGCTACTATTGCATTTTTAGGTTCTTTTGGACACTGTGTAGGGATGTGTGGTGGAATTGTAATAGCATATTCAAGCACAAAAGTAGAGCAAGGTTGGAGTAAAACTCAACAATCTTTTTCTCATCTTTTATATTCGTTAGGCAGAATACTTACTTACTCATTTCTAGGTGCAATTTTTGGTTATATTGGTGCAGTTGTAACATTTTCAAATACAGCAAACGGTGTTTTATGGTTGGTTGCAGGAATTGCAATGTTACTTACTGGATTATCACTTTTGGGAAAAGTAAAATTTTTAGCTCTGATTGAACATTCTTTTTCAAAATCTACTTGGTATCAAAAAAACTTTAGATCACTTATTAGTAGTCAAACATTTATGAGTTTTTTCTTATTAGGTATGTTAAATGGACTTTTACCGTGTGGTTTCGTATATTTTTTTGCTATAACTGCTGCTAGTACGGCTGATCCTTTATCTGGGGCTATGGTGATGGCTATTTTTGGAATCAGTACCGTACCTGCATTGTTTTCTTTAGGTTTTTTTGTTGGTCTTTTTAAACAATCAGGATTAAGAAATATCATGATGAAACTAGCTGCAATTTCAGTAATACTTTATGGTTCATATACAATATACAATGGTTATAATTATATAACTACACCTGATAGAACTCTTCTTGAGTCTCACTAATTCTGCTAACAAAGAAAATTGTATAAATAATTCGATATAATCAAATCAAAACAATAACTATTTCACATTTTTGTGTAATATAAAAGGAACTCAATAATATGTTAGAACTTGCAATAGGATTGTATTGTGTATATTTTTTAGTAAATGTGTATACAGTATTTATGCAAATTGATTATGTAAAAAAAGCTAGACTTCAAAGTGCAGTTATCTTAACAGCATCAAAATTTAAAGTTGCTGGAAACTATGGAGTTGAATCTCAAAAACTATCACTAATAAGTATCTTTTACGAATTTATACTCTTTTTTATGTGGATTAGTTTTGGATTGGTTGCATTGGATAGTGTTACAAATTCATTTGAAGGATGGCAAAAAGCAGTTGTATTTGTTGATCTTTTTATAATTATCAATTGGCTTTTATCTTTACCTTTTGAATTGTACAAAACATTTAAACTTGATAAAAAATATGAGTTTTCAAATATGACACCAGCCCTATTTATAAAAGACACTATCAAAGGTGGATTTTTATTTTTAGTATTTGGTAGTTTAGTAATTGCAGGACTTACTTATATTATAGAAAATTTTCCATCTTGGTGGGTATATGGATTTATTTTTATCTTTGCAGTTATTATTTTGATTAATGCTTTGTATCCTCTTATTAGAGATAAGATGTTTGACAAGTTTAGTCCTTTAGCAGATGAAGAGTTGGCTAAAAAAATCAATAAACTTTTAGAAGAGGTTGGTTTTAAAAGCAGTGGGGTATTTAGTGTTGATGCAAGTAAAAGAGACAATAGACTCAACGCATATTTTGGAGGACTTGGAAGTACTAAACGAGTAGTACTATTTGATACTTTAGTTGAAAAATTAACACATAATGAACTTTTAGCAGTGCTAGGACATGAACTAGGGCACTTTAAAAATGGGGATATCTTAAAAAATATCGGTATCATGGGATTTGTGATGTTTGTATTTTTTGCTATTTTTGGAAATATTCCAGAAGAGTTCTTTTTACAACTAAACTTAAATAATGAACCTTATGCAGTGATTATTGTTTTTTTAATGTTTAGTCCTATTTTATCATTCTTTTTAATGCCATTAATTAGTGCTATGAGTAGACATAATGAATATGCAGCTGATGAATTTGGAAGTAATCTTTCTACAAAAGAGGATCTTGTAAATGCACTTTTAAAACTTGCAAATGAGAATAAATCATTTCCATTGTCTCATCCATTGTATATCTTTTTTCACTATTCACATCCACCTTTAGTGGAGAGACTAAAAGAATTAGGGTATAAAGGCGCAGGAATGAGTCAAAAAAATGAAGATGAAGCATTGAAAGAAAATTTTGAAAACGTATAAACAGATAATCAAAGAGTATTCAAGATACTTACAAGAGGTAACACATATTCCTCAAAAGGAGGTGGAGATATTGATTCTTCATCTTGTACAGCAAAACACAATCTGGTTGCACTTAAACTATAACAAAGAGTGTAGTTGCGAAAAAGAGCTTGAGAAATTAGTAAAAAAAAGAGCTACAAATTATCCTTTGGAATATATCACTTCGCGGGCTAGTTTTTATGGTGAAGTTTTTAATGTAAAAGATGGAGTATTGATTCCTCGTCCTGAAACAGAGATTTTAGTAGAAAAAGCTGAAACTATTTTAAAAGAGATAAAAGCTCCAAAAATTTTAGAAATAGGTGTAGGAAGTGGTATTATTTCTGTTATGTTAGCGATGCTTATTCCTGATATAGAGATTATCGCAGTTGATATAAACGATAAGGCATTAGAATTAGCAAAATCAAATGCAAAAAAACATAATGTAGAAGATAAAATCACATTTATTAAAAGTGATCTTTTTACAAATGTTCCAGATGTAAAATTTGATATGGTAGTATCAAATCCTCCTTATATTGCTGATGATTATAAACTTCCAGCAAATGTAAAATATGAGCCATCAAATGCTTTATTTGGTGGGAATATTGGAGATGAACTTCTAAAAGATATTATTGTACAAACAAAAGAAAAAGAGATAAAATATCTTTTGTGTGAGATGGGATACGATCAAAAAACACCACTTACAAATTTTATAAAAGAGAATATCTCCTCTTATAAAAGTTTAGAATTTTACAAAGATTATGATAAATTTGATAGAGGTTTTACTCTTATCTTAAACTAGCATATATCTTGTTTATCCTTATAATCTATGATATAATTCTTATAAAATAAAAAAAGGGAAAAGTGCTATGAAATTTATTCTAGGATTATTTCTCTTTTGTTCAATTGTATTTGGACAAGCCACTGTACGTATTGATTCAAATCAAGCAAATATTAAAAACTTTTCTATTGAATATTTCATCGATTCTACAAATCAACTCAAATTTAAAGATATTCTTTCAAAACAATTTACATTAGGTCATAATAGTGATACTTTAGGTACTGATGTTACAAATACATGGGTGAAAATCACACTTTATAATACTACAAGTGAAAATCAAAAACTTTTTTTACACCAAGATTTGGCATTTACTTTTGTGTCAATAAAATATTTTGAAATGGATGAAAATAATCAACTTATTCAGACTAAAGTGGTTGATGTTTATTCAAAAAATGCGAAAAATCAATTAAGTGGTGCTGATGCAATTTTTAAATTTTCAATCAATCCACATGAAACAAAAACGATATATATAAATCAAAGAACACTTGCTTACCATTTTTACAATTTTTCGATTTTAAGTGAAAAGAATTCGATTGACTATTTAGTATATCAAAAAATTGACGGAATACTATTCGTTGGTTTGTTGTTAGCTTTGGCTTTATATAATTTAATGATATTTATATCTTCACGATACAAAGAGTATTTATATTACTCTTTATATTTACTATCTGCTACTGTATGGATATTTTATATGTATGGTTCATTAGCTCATTATGTACATCTTTATGGTGGAATAACTTTTAGATTTAATTTTGGGTTGATGTTAGTTCCAGTGTTTTTAGCACTTTTTGTACAGTCAATCTTTGAAACAAAACAATTGTATAAAACTGAACATAAATTTTTAACAAGCATTATTGTTTTATTGATTGCAAATTTTATTTATGGATTAGTCAATTTTAGTCATGCTTTACAGCTTTTATCTTTAGGATTAAACTATTCCCTAATTGTGTTTATTTGGATAGGTATTAGTATATATAAAAAAGGCAACAAAATTATTAAAATATTTTTAGTTGCACATACTTTTTATTTGATTCTTAATATTTATGCACTGTTATTTTATATGGGTCTTGTTGATTTTAATTATATATCTTCTCATGGGATTGGAATAGGTATAATAATTGAAGCACTTATGTTGTCATACTTAGTTTCTTATAAATTTAAAATTATCGAGCAAGAAAAAGAAAAAGAGAAAATAGAAAAAATAAAAGCAGAAACACAAACAAAATCAAAATCAGAATTTTTAGCAAAAATGTCACATGAAATACGAACTCCAATGAATGGAATAATAGGAATGCTTCAATTATTAAGAGAAACAAATTTAGATGACAAACAGCAAAATTACATCAAAACTATAAATAATAGTGCGAAAGGTTTATTAAATATTATTAATGATTTATTAGATTTTAGTAAAATGGAAGCTTCAAAACTTGCCATAAATAAAACAGATTTTGATTTGAATGAACTTATAAATGATATCTCAAGTTTAGAATCAATCAAAGCCCAAGAAAAAGGTTTAGACTTTCACATAAAGTATCCAGAAAATTCCGATTTTTATCTTTATGGAGATCATTTCAGAATTGGACAAATTCTAACAAACCTTATTAATAATGCTATAAAATTTACACATAAAGGTTATGTACATATTGAAGTTGAAAATGATGAAGATGATATTTATATCTTTAAAATTAAAGATAGTGGTATAGGGATGTCTGAACAACAACAAAATAGCTTATTTGAGCCATTTAACCAAGTACATGATAATAGTAGTTATCAATATGGAGGTACTGGGCTAGGGCTTTTCATCTCTATGCAACTCACAGAGTTAATGAATGGAAAATTGACGGTATCAAGCTCAAAAGATGTAGGTACAATATTTACCTTAAGGTTAAATCTTCCTAAATCTGTAGCAAAAGTAGAGAGTACTACCCAAAATAAATTAGTCAACAATGAGATAAGTTCTCTACGTGGGGCATCTATTTTACTTGTAGAGGACAATCAAATAAATAGAGATATAATTTTAGGTTTATTGCAAAATAGTGGTTTAATTATTGATATTGCAACAAATGGGAAAGAAGCACTTGATATGTACAATGAATCATATAAATTAATTTTGATGGATTTACAAATGCCGATTATGAATGGATATGAAGCAACAAAAAAAATAAGAGAAATTGATAATAATATTCCTATTATTGCATTAAGTGCAAATGCAATGCAAGCGGATGTAAATAGAACAAAAATATGTGGTATGCAAGAGTATCTTTTAAAACCAATTATGATAAATGATTTATATACAGTTTTGGTAAAATATATAAAATAAAAATATTAACCTTGATTGACTCACACTCAACTTTATGCTATAATTCTAGTTCAAATATAATATATTTTAGAAATTAGGACAAATGAAATATGGCAAAAAGTTTATACGAAACACTTAACGTAAGTGAAAATGCAACAACTGCAGAGATAAAAAAAGCTTACCGAACACTTGCAAAAAAATATCACCCAGATATGAATAAAGACCCAAAAGCAGAAGAGAAATTTAAAGAGATAAATGCTGCTTATGAAGTTTTAGGTGATGAGAAAAAGAAAGCTCAATATGATATGCATGGTGATGATATGTTTGGTGGACAAAACTTCCATGATTTTGCTCAAGGGCAAGGTGCTGGAGTAGACATCAATGATATTTTAAGACAGATGTTTGGACAACAAGGTGGCGGCTTTGGTGGACAAGGTGGCTTTAGTGGTGGCTTTGGCGGTCATGGTGGTTTTGGACAACCAGATTTAGATATTAGCGCAAATTTATCTATTGATTTTAATACCTCTATTCTAGGTGGTGTAAAAAATGTATCAATCAATGGAGAGTCTTTTGATATCAAAATACCAGAAGGTATTCAAGATGGTCAAAAAATTAGAGCAAAAGGTAAAGGTAAACAGGCTCATGGATACCCAAGAGGTGATTTAATTATTACTTTAAATGTTCACAATAGTGATGAATATGAAAGAGATGAGGATGATTTAATTAAATCTTTTAATATTCCTTTAAAAACAGCGTTATTTGGAGGGAAGGTGACAATACCTACATTAACAAAAGAGATTACTTTAAAAGTACCACAAAATACACGACAAAATCAAAAGTTCAGAGTAAAAGAATTAGGTGCATTAAATAGAAAGACTAAAGAAAAAGGTACTTTATATTTGAAAGCAAATATTATATTACCTAAAATAGAAGATTTAGATGAAGATTTAGTTGAAATATTAGAGTCTAAACTTCCATCAGAAATTTAAAATGTCTTTTGATAAAGCATATTGTGAGCCTGTATATCTTATTAGTGAAGTAGCTACAATTTTGGATATACATCCACAAACATTACGACAGTATGAAAGGGAGGGATTAGTCCTTCCTAGTCGAACATCAGGAAAAATCAGACAATATTCTCAAGAAAATATTGACACTATCAAAAGTATATTAGTACTTACACGAGAAGATGGTGTGAATCTTGCTGGAGTGAATAAAATTTTAGCGTTAAAAAAGAGAATTCAAGAGTTAGAGTCTAAAGTAATTGAATTTGAAGTAAAAATTGAAACATCTTCTTCAAATTCAAAAGCTTTGGTTGTGAAAAAAACGCAGTTTGATATAATTGTTTTTGAGTAAGATACAGCTTTATTAAAAGCTATATCTTATAGAGTAACCTCTCATTAAAGGTGGAGTGTCATAGTGATCTTCACTATCATTCGATCTTATATTTCCATGATTATTTGAAGGTTTTGAAGTGTTTTTAAATGCACTTTCATCTACTTCCTCTTCAGGTGCATCAAATCCTGTTGCTACAATTGTTATTTTAATCTCATCAATAGCTAAATTTTCATCTGTAGTTGTACCAAAAATAATTTCAGGATTTCCAATAAGTGTATCATGAATATTTTCCATAACATCACCAATAGCAAACATAGAAACATCAGGATTTACTGTCCAGTGTATCATGATACCTTTTGCATTACTTAGTGATATTTCATCTAATAAAGGTGATTTTATAGCAAGTTCAAGTGCTCTATTTGCAGCATCTTCTCCACTAGCTTTTCCTATACCCATAAGTGCAATACCTTTATGTTGCATAATTGTTTTAACATCAGCAAAATCGACATTGATATCATCACTACCTGGTTTTAAAATAACCTCACTCATACCATTTACAGCTTGGTATAAAACATCATCTACCACTTTAAATGCGTCTTTCATACCGATATTTTCTTCAACAATATGTCTTAATCTATCATTTGGAATAATAATAATAGAATCAGTTACTTTTTTGATCTCTTCAAGACCAAGATTAGCAAGTCCGGTTCGTTTTTTACCTTCCCATTTAAAAGGTTTCGTTACAACAGCAACCGTTAAAGCACCAATCTCCTTAGCAGCTTTTGCTATAATAGCAGCAGCACCAGTTCCTGTTCCACCACCTAAACCAGCAGCAATAAATACAATATCTGAGTCTTCTAAAGATTCTTTGATCTCTTGATAATTTTCAAGAGCTGAATCTCGACCAATATCAGGTCTCATACCTGCACCAAGACCACGAGTAAGTTCGATACCTAGTTGAATTTTTTTAGGTGCTTTTGAAAGATTTAATACTTGTAAATCAGTATTTGCAACAATTAAATCGATCTTATGTGTACCTTCACTTATCATGTGGTTAATCATATTACATCCACCACCACCTACACCAATTACAGCAATTTTAGCTGCATTTTGAGAAAGTGTTTTTGAAGGTTTTTGTACTGTTATATGATTGTGATCAAAAAGATTAGTATCCATTATAGCCACCTTGATATTTTGTCAAATATTCCACTCAAGCCCTTTTTCTTCGGTTCTTGTTTTTTCACTGATTTAATATCTTGTATATCATTTAGTGTTGAAGAATGATGTGCTTGTTGCATTTGCTGCTGTTGTATTTGATTGTTATTTTGTATTTGATTTGTATGATTTTTTCTTAATTCACTATTACTATCAAGTTCAAAGTTATTTTCACTATCTAATTCATAAAGAAGTAAACCTACAATTGTAGACATTGAAGGAGTGTTGAAATTGATATATCCATTTTGAATATTTTTAGGATTTGCAATTTTTACAGGGATATTTTGAAATATTAAAGATGCAAGTTCTTTTATACCTGGAATATGAGTCATTCCTCCTGTTAGAACTATCCCTCCATCAATGCTTTCAATAGCAGCACTTTCAACGAGTTTATCATGAATAATACATAAAGTTTCTTCTACTCTTGCATGAAGTATAGGCTGAATTTGATCTAAAGATATCTCTTTAGATTCAGTTTCATTTCCTAATGTTGGTAGTTTTACTTTTTTAATATTAAGCTCACCATCTTTTTCATTTTCTTTAGAAGGCAAAAGTGTTGCATATTGTTTTTTAATCATATTTGCTGCACTATATGGTGTATGGAATGTTACTGAAATATCATTTGTGATATGTTCACTTCCTACTGGTAAAAAGTAGCTATAAAGTATTGTTGAACCTTTTTGTACTACAAGCTGAGTTGTTGTTCCACCAAGATTGATAACAGCACTTCCTAATTTCTTTTGATCATCTTCAAGTGTTGCAATAGCATTTGCATACCCAGATAAAATAAATTTATCAACTTCCAAGTTTGCTTGTTTTAAGGCATTTCTAACATTTACAAGAGAAGTTTTTTTAGCAGTAATGATATTTACTGACACTTCAATTCTTGAACCATTCATATTAAGTGGATTAGAAATTGTTGCACCGTCATCTACTCTAAAAAATATTGGTAACACATGAATCACTTCATAGTCTGCAATAATTTGAGCATTGTATAGTGCCATTTTTAAAACTTGTTTGATATCATTTTGTGTTATTTGTCCACTTGGGATATTAACAACTCCACTTCCTCTTAAAGTTTTTGTATTTGCTCCAGAGATTGATACTACAGCTTTACTTATAACTGAGCCAGAGCTGTTTAATGCTGTAGAAACAGCATCTTTTATTGAGTTTCCAGCAAGGTTAATATCTGTAATATTACCTTTTTGTACACCCTCACTTTTGCTTTGTCCTACACCTAAGATATTTATTTTATTACTAAAGTCATTTGAAGCAACAATAGCAATAATATTTGTGGTGCCAATATCGATAGCTAAAATTGAATTATTCAAAATTATTTATTTCCCATAAAAGATTTTACTTCATATTCTGTAGCTAATTTAGTTAAGAAAGATGAAGAGAGTGAACTAGCTTTTAAGTTACCAACTGTTGAATCAACAACAGCATCTTTAGTGCTGTCATATTTTGCAAATCTACTATTTGTAATTTTGTATACTAAAATTTTTGAACCAAGATTTAGAGTATTGATCGTTTTTGTAGCTGAAAACATATCTTTGATAAACTCATCTCTTTGAGAATCTGATAATCCCTCTACAGAAGGAATATTTGATCGACCAATATATCCTAAATTTGTTCCTTGAAAATTAGCTTCTGCTTTTTTTGCTTTTTCATCTAAAAGTTTTGCTTTTTCATCGTTAACATAATCAGATTTTACTTGCGCTGCAACTTCATTGTATGCAAGTGTAGTAGGTAAAACTTTTTTATTAAGCTTTACAACATAATAGTTATTGTCTTTGTAAATAGGTTTTAAAACTGTTCCCTCTTTACTTGAAATAATTGTTTTTACATCTTCAGCATCAAAAAGAGTAGATGTACTATAAATTGTTTTTGTAGTAGTAAATTGCTCTTTGTCTTTTTTAAGGTCTAAATATGTTTTTAAAGCAATTTTTTTCATATCTTTTTTAGTTTTATTTTCTATATTGTCAATTTTATTGTAAGCAATCTCAAATCCACTTGCTGATTTATAATTATCTTTATTTTCTGCCCAATATTTTTGTAGGTTTTCAGTTGTAGTGCTTATTTTGATATCATTACCATCAATGATTTGTAAACTCACTTCATCTTCACTATAGATAAGACTACCTATATTTTTAATTTCATTTTGAACAAGTTGTGTTTTAAATAACTCTTGCACTTTATTTACTACAATATCTTGTTTCAATTGTGTTTCAAATTCTACCGCAGTTCTTCTGTTTTGTTTTAAAACACTTAAGTAAGTATTTTTATCAAATTTACCATCTTTTATAAATGCAGTTATTTTAACTAGTTCCGATGCTACATCTTTATCAGTAGCAACAATTCCAATATCATCTGCATAGTTTAAAATTAAATATTTTTGTACAACTCTTTGTAAAGCTATATCTTCAAGTTTAAATTGTTTTGCTAACTCTTGGTTAAAATTATCACCAAGAATTTGTTGATATTGTGAATAAAGGTTACTATATTCTGCTTGTACATCTTTAGATGGTATCTCTTTATCTCCTACAATAGCTATTGTACTTCCAGATTTACCATAATCATAACTTCCCCAACCTACAAAACCAGCTCCTACGAAAGCAATAGTACTTATCCATATCGTAACGATTAGCCATTTCTTGTGTTTTTGCATCCATGTAATCATCTAATATTTACCTTTGTTATATAATATATTTATTTTTTATTTTAAGACCCGATTATACAATCTTATTGATTATTTATATCTGAATCATCATAGGGATCCATATGTATATTTATAACCCAACTTCTTTGTTTATCAAGTTGTCTTATACGTGCTTCTATTTTATCTGCAATTTTGTGTGCAGACATCAAAGTAATTAGACAATTAAAAACTAAATGAACATCAACATAATTAATATCTGCCACATTTCTTGTTTTTAAATCATGAAAATCATTTATATTCTCATCATCTCTAAAAATCTGTTCTATTTGTTTTGCTTCTGTTTCTGGTAACGCACGGTCAAGTAATACCAAAATACCATCTTCTATAAGTTCATAAGCACTATATATTATAAATAAAGATATTCCTGCACCTATTATAATATCGACGATTTCATAACCTGTAAAATAAACAATTACTAATGAAGATAATACAGCTATATTTACCCAAACATCTGTTTTGTAGTGTAGGGCATCTGCTTTAATGACCATATTATTTGTTTTTTTAGCAACAGCATTTAAGTAAGCTACCAAACCTATAGTTATAACTAACGATATAACCATAACTATAAGTGATGTGTTTAGATATGTTGAAACTTCATTTGAAAAGTATTTATTGATTGCTGTATATAGTAAAAATAATCCAGAAATTGTAATAATTACACCTTCTATCATACTGGCTAAAGCTTCAATTTTACCTCGTCCATAATTAAAGTATTTGTCTGCTGGTTTTTCTGCATTTGCAATGGCAAAGTAGTTAAATAGTGATACGAACATATCAAGAATTGAATCAATTGCTGAAGCTAAAACTGCAACGGAACCACTCATGATTCCAATTGCTAATTTTATAAGAGTTAAAAAAGCAGCAACGCTACTTGATACTATGGTTGCTTTTTTTTGTAAAGTCATAAGGACTATCTTCTTCCTCTATCTCCACCAGCAGATCTACTATTAGATCTACCTCTGCTATCACCACTTCCTGAACGTCCACGGCTTTCTCCACCAGATTTACCTCTGCTGTCACCACTTCCAGATCTATTTCTATCTCTGTTTCCTCCAGATCTATTTCTACTTCTAGAAGAACCTCCACGTCCACCTCTTGGACCACCACTACTTTTTAATGCTCTTTCTAATAAAAATTCAATATCTTTTTTTGTTTTTCCGATATTGTCTTTACCTTTAACATTATTTTGTTTCAATAATATTGACGCAAGTTTATAAGTGATTGTTGATAAATCAAATTGTTCTTTCATTGATTCGATGATTTCGATAACTGATTCGTCAATGTCTTGAGCTGCAATATTAGCTTTCATTCCATCAATAGCTTTAAATTTAATCTCTTCTTTATTTGGAATAATTCTACTTTCGATTTTCGCACCAACATCTTTTTGAATTTTATGTAAGCTTCTAAATTCTGCAGGTGTAACTATTGAAACAGCCTTACCTTCTTGACCACCACGACCTGTTCTACCAATTCTATGTACATAACTTTCAGAATCAAATGGAAGTTGGTAATTGAATACGTGAGATACACCTTTTACATCAAGTCCACGAGCTGCAACATCTGTAGCAACTAAAACTTCTAAAGTATCAGATTTAAATGCTCTAATTACTTCTTCTCTTTGTCTTTGCTCCATATCTCCATGAAGACCTTTAGCTGCATAACCTTGAGCAACTAAATATGTTGCTAATCTATCAACATCTCTTTTCATTTTACAGAAAACGATCGCTTTTGATGGGTCTTTGTAATCAAAAAGTCTGATTAATGCATCATCTCTTTCATACTCTTCAACCACATAAAAAGATTGTTCAATTTTTGCATTTGTCATCTCTTGTTGTGTAACTGTTACAAATGCTGGTTCGTTAAGAACTTTTTCTGCAAGTTTTTTAATAGGAAGAGGCATTGTTGCTGAGAACATTAATGTTTGTTCTCTATTTTTTAGATAATTAAAGATATCTTTAATATCATCTAAAAATCCCATATCCATCATCTCATCTGCTTCATCTAAAACTACAAAACGTGGATCAATAGTTATTTGTTTTTTTGATAAAAGATCTAAAAATCTTCCTGGAGTCGCAACAATAATTGAAGCACTTTCTACATGTTTAATTTGTCTAGCGTATGCTGTTCCACCATAAACTGTAGCTGTTTTGATGTTTAAAAACTTTCCAAATTTGAATAGTTCATCACTTACTTGCATTGCAAGTTCTCTTGTTGGAACGATAACAACCATCTCAACTGAACCGTCACATTTCATCATATTTAAAAGTGGCAGACCAAATGCTGCAGTTTTACCTGTACCTGTTTGTGCTTGTGCTACAATATCTTTACCTGATAGAACGATTGGAATTGAATCTTTTTGTACTGGACTTGGCTCAACAAATCCTGCTGCTTCGATAGCTTGGTTAAGCTCTGATTTTAAGTTAAAATCTGTAAATTTCATATTTTATAATTACCTTTTGTTTTAATATGGTATCTTTAAAATAAAAAACTTAACGTATTCAAGCTCATCTTTAAGATTCCCTATATTTCTCCTCATTATATCCAAGCAAAGCTTAAAAAGTTGTTTAATGAATTTTATGCTATACTTTATTATATGCAAGGTTATATTATAAACATCAACAATGTAAAAGATGAAGATTTAATAGTCTCTATTTTAACACAAAATAACTTCTACACGACATACAGATTTTATGGAGCTAGACACTCTACAATAAATGTAGGTTTCAAAATAGATTTTGAACTTGAAACAAATATGAGAAGTAGTATCGCTAGACTTAAAGATGTACTACAAATTTCATATCCATGGATACATGATAACTCGAAACTTTACTGTTGGCAAAGATTTTTAAAGCTTTTCTATCCACATTTAAAAGATGTTGATGAGATAGAGCCGTTTTATTTTGAACTTTTAGATGAATTAGCTCATAAAATGGTAAAACAAAATCCTAAACGTGCAATTATAGAATCTTATGTAAAGCTTTGTGAACACGAAGGTAGATTACATACTGAGTATCAGTGTTTATTGTGTGAAGAACAAATAATGGATGATATTTCTATAGTAAGAGGATTTCAACCAACACATAAAAAATGCAGTTATAGTAAACCATTTAAATTATTTCAAATACAAGAGCTATTCGAAGATAAAAGTTTATTAAATTTTAGTGAGGATGAAGTTGAATATATCTGGAACATTCTACTTCAAGGGTTATAAAGAAAATAATATTAAGTATTAATTTATTATCCTCTTATTTTTTACAAAAGGAATTGCTTAATGAAGCATCAAATTAGATCAAATATTGGTATTGTTTATGTAGTGTTATGTATTCTTTTATGGTCTTTGATTCCAACTTTTGCAAAGTTTGCCCAAACTGGTTTAGATCATTATCAATATCTATTTTATTCATCAGTAGTATCTTTTTTATCTTTATTTATAGTTTCATTGTTACAAAAAGATTTAAAAGAGATATTATCATACTCTAAACAAGTCCTTTTTATATTGTTTTTTTTAGGTTTTTTAGATTTTTTTTATTATCTTTTATTATATTTTGGATATAGAAATGCAAATGGACTTGAAGTATTAGTCATACAATATATGTGGCCTATATTTATTGTTTTTTTGTCTTTAATTATATTAAAAGAGAAGTTTACAAAACGAAAAATGCTTTCTATGATATTTGGATTTGTAGGGGTGAGTTTGGTTATTACTAAAGGTAATTATTCTACATTAGATTTTTCAAAAATAGATGTGTTGTTTGTTGTGATGCTAGGGACAATTGCCTTTGCGCTTTTTTCTGTATTAAGTAAAAAAGTAAAAATAAATCCTGCAAATGCAGTGATGGTTTACTTTTTTTCAGCAATTATCTATTCTCTAATTGCACTAGAAACTTTTTCAAGTTTTGTTTTGCCATCTTCAACAGATTGGTTTGCAATTTTAGTAAATGGTATTTTAATAAATGGCATCTCTTATCTTTTTTGGATAAAAAGCTTGCAGATATATGAAGCTTCAAAAGTAGCTCCATATCTTTTTATAACACCAATACTTTCTGCATTTTTTTTGATAGTATTTTTTGATGAGCCTATTTTAGTTGTTTATTTTATAGGGCTTTTCTTTGTTATAGTTTCTGGTTTAATAAATAGTATTAAAGATAAAAAAATTATTTAATGATATATCCATCAGTTATAAATGAAAAAGCTCTATTTCCTGAATTGTTTACCATAACAGCTTGAATAATTGGAGTCGAGGTAGTTTGTAATTCAGCCCATTCAACAATAAAGTTTGCTCCAGAACCACCTCTCATATCTCTTAATGCTACAACAAAATCAATAGATGCCATAGGTTTAAGTATGTGTGGTTCTTCTATATATGAGTCAATAAAATCACCATACGTATTATAATAAGATATTTTTTGAATTACTAAATTCTGAGTTTCATCTGTGTTTCGTATGCTGAGTGTTATCCCCATTGGCTCATGACCTTCTTCTGATGTATAAACATGAGAATAAACGGGAAGATATACTGTATGGTGTTTTGTTAAATCTTTTGTATCTATTTTCGCTGGATAAAAATGGCTATAGTTTGTATCTTTTTTAGCTGTTGTATATTCTTTTTTTGTATCTTTCTCAGTACAACCAAGAATGAAAAAAGAACAGAAAATTATTGGTACTATTTTTTTGAATAAAAATGCTTTTGCGTTCAATATAAAATCCTTTTACACTCAATCACAGTGTACTTTATTTTACACTAATATTAATTAAGTATTATTGATTGTTTCAAAAATAAAATCAATAAGATTCAAATTTAAATAGGGTACATCATGAAAAAAGTTTTCAATAGTTTACGTTTTAATCTAGAAGATGTGAGTCAAATTATCATTGGTTCATTTGCATTAGCAATTCCTATCTCTTTTTCTGAAGAGGCTTGGAAGCTGAGTCATACACTTCCTTGGTTTAATATTTTATTGTTGTTATTTTTATCTATATCATTTTTAAGTTTTTATGCATATCAAAGTATATTTCAAGCTGATATTAAATATAAAAAGTTAGCATTTCTCTTTAGAGTATTTATAGCCTATTTTATTGCGTGCTGTGTAGTGATGCTTATTTTATTTGCAATAGATAAATTACCAATAATAGATGAAACAATAGTAGCAATAAAAAGAGTAATGGTTATATCTATGCCTGCATCAATGGGTGCAATTATTGTAGATGGTTTTGATAAAGAATAGAAAGGATAGAAATGGTAGTTTATATACATGGGTTCGGAAGTAGTGCACAGGGGACAAAATCAGTTATTTTAAAGGAGTTATTTCAAGAGCAAGGATTTATTGCTCCATCTTTATCGTATGTGCCAGATTTGGCTATTGAAACTTTAAAAGATATGATTAGTTCATACTTAAAATACGAAAATGTTTACCTTGTAGGCTCTTCTTTAGGTGGATACTATGCAACATATTTAGCAAATTATTTTGAAATACCAGCAGTGCTTATTAATCCAGCTGTAAATGCAGCTACAACTTTAAGCCAAGCAATAGGATATGCACATAATTATTATGACAATAGCACATTTGAATGGAATGAATCACACATAAAAATGTTAGAAAAATTAAATGTGCTTGAAATAAAAGATGAACTATATATGCTTTTAGCCCAAACAGAAGATGAAGTACTCAACTATAAAGAAGCAGTTGATAAGTTTCAAAATTCTCAAATGTTTGTTGAAGTAGGGGGGAATCATTCTTTTGAAGGAATAGAAAGACACAAAGAGAATATAGAAAGATTTTTTCAACTTTAAAATCTTTCTCAATTCTTAAAGAGGGAAGTTTTAGAAACTTGCCCACTCATCATTTTCATGATTTGATGCTATAGGTGTGATAGATTTATTTACTGAGGTTTTAGGCGTAACTATTTTTGTATTTACTGACTTATCTTTATGAGAATATTCTTTTTGTGTAGTTATAGTTTTGGCTTTAACAGTATTTTTACCTACAAATTCTTTTTCATTTGCAGAAGAGACTACAAGTTTAGCTAACGTATCTGTTTGTGTAGCTACATCATTTGTTTGACTTGCAATATTTGCATTTTCTTGTGTTTGTCTGTCTAAGGCATTTACCGCATCGTTGATTTGTACAATTCCAAGTTGTTGTTCTTTTGAAGCACTCTCTACATTTGCAATCAAATCAATAGTTTTTGTAATGTTTTCATTGAGGCCTGAATATCCTTGTATCATTTGATCTGCGATATTTTTACCATCATTTGCTTTAATTTTTGCATTTTCAACTAAAAGTTTTATCTCATTTGCTGCAGATGCAGAACGAGCTGCTAGGTTTCTAACCTCTTGTGCTACAACGGCAAAACCTTTACCAGCTTCACCTGCTGTTGCAGCTTCAACAGCAGCATTAAGTGATAAAATATTTGTTTGAAATGCAATTTGATCAATAATTGAAATAGCATCACTTATAGATGTTACTTCATTATTGATCTGATCCATTGCTGTTGTTGTTTTATTTGCTAGATCTTGTCCTTCGTGAGCAGATTTTGTTACAATTGCTGCATATTGAGCCATTTGTGTTACATTGTTGTTTGTGCTAGATATATTACTTGTTACCTCTTCAAGTGCAGCTGCAGTTTCTTCAAGTGCCGCAGCTGCTTCATTTGAGTTTTTATTTAAAATATTTACATTGTCAAGTAAAATATTACTACTCTCATCTAATGTTAATCCAATCTCTTTATTTTCACAAAGCATACCAGTAATTGCTTCCCCTAAAGAGTTTACTCCATTGGCAAGTTTTAAAAGGTGTTCTTTAATACCTTTTGTTCCTACTTTATCAAGATAGTTGTAGTTTGAATATTGTTCTAACACATTTAAAACGCCATCTATATTTGTTTCTATAGTATTTCCCATTTGATTGAGTAACTTTGTAAGTTCAAGAAGTGCAGGATTATTTGAGTTAGTAGAAACTCTTTGGCATAAGTCACCTTGTTCAAATTCTGATAAAACTAAAATTGTATCATCGATAACTTTTCTATCTTCCTCAATACCAGCTTTTGCTTTGATAATATTTTCATTAACAACTTTTGCCATTAAACCAATTTCGTCAAAACTATCAGTATTTAATGCTTTTACATCTGTAGCTTCTCTGTTGATATATTGAAAAAAACCTACCAGACCATCTTGAAATTGTATTAGTCTATTTACAATCATTCTATTAATGATATAAATAGAACTTGCAATAATAATACAAAGCAATACTAGTGTTATAATTAAAATATTATTTCTAGTTGCATTTGGCGTTAGTAAAACTTCTGCTTCATCAATTTCAGAGATGATAACCCAATGCAAATCTTCTCCTAGCTTTAGAGGTTTGTAAGAAGATAAAACTAAATTATTATTATAATCAAGAATAACTTGTGTATCTGATTTTCCTGCTAACCCATCTTTAACGGCAAGAGTATCTACACCATTTTTATTTGCAAATGATTCTTTTAAACTATGACCTTTTGGATCAAGATAACTGTCACTTCTCATTAACTTGTCTTCACCAACTAAATAATCTTCTTGTGAATTACCATATCCTTTTCTAAATTGCATTATATGATTGATACTTTTATCTGAAATTTGAAAAACTAAAATAGAGCTAATTTTTTTGTCTGTATAAACGGGAACCCCTAAAAACATTGCTGGTGCATTTGCACTTGGAGCATACGGCTTCATATCTACAAAAACAGCTCGTTTTTTTTCTGTAACTTTTTTCCAAACTTCTCCAAGTCCAGAATCTTTTAGTATTCCATACTTTAAGTTTGCACCATAATCAGATTCTTTGGCTTGTGAGTACATTACATGTCCATTGTTAGCACTTATAAGAAAAATATCATAGTAACCATATTGTTTGGCGTAATTTTGAAAAAACTCTTCATGTAATTGTGTGTATTTTTTGGCAATAGAACTTTTTATAGGAAAAGTATCGGTATCTTTGATTTCTAGTTCATCATATACCCGAAGTAGTTCATTGTTTAGATTTTGAATATCAGCACTTTTTGATAGTACTTGAATATCTCCAACTCTTTCTTCAAAAAATTTTTGAATTTGTTCTGCTTTACTATCTCTTGCAGATGT
>JBATTX010000015.1:0-9255 GCA_049670825.1 Arcobacteraceae bacterium
GTGATTTTTGCATCTTTGATTCTTTCTAAAATTGTTTCACCAGTAATAGTAAGGTTATCAAGTAAAATATCGCCTCTTTTATTCATCTCATGCATAACAGCACTAACACCACCTGCTTTATCAATATCTTGCATATGTACAGTTGTTAAAGATGGAGAAATTTTAGCAATATGAGAAACCTTGTGTGAGATTGCATTGATATCTGATAATTCAAAGTCTACATCTGCTTCTTTAGCAATAGCTAACATGTGAAGTACAGTATTTGATGAACCACCCATTGCCATATCAACAGCAAATGCATTTCTTACTGCATTTTCATTTAAAATATTTTTCATATTAAATTGCTCTTTAGCTTTCATATCTAATTTCGCTAATTCACATACTCTTCTTGCAGCTTTTCTATATAACTCTTCTCTTGCAGTTGTAAGTGCTAGAATTGTTCCATTACCTGGAAGAGCTATACCCATTGCTTCCATTAATGTATTCATAGAGTTTGCTGTAAACATACCTGAACATGACCCACCACTTGGACATGCATTACATTCGATATCTGTAAGTTCCTCTTCTGTAATATCACCATTTTCAAATTTACCAACAGCTTCAAATGCAGTTGCTAAATCAATAGGTGTACCATCTTTTGAATACCCTTTTGCCATTGGACCACCAGAAACAAAAACTGTAGGTACATTTACTCTTAAACCACCCATAATCATCCCAGGAACGATTTTATCACAGTTAGGTATAGCAATCATTGCATCAAACTTATGTGCATTCATAACAGTCTCTATTGAGTTTGCGATAATCTCTCTACTTGGAAGTGAGAACAACATCCCATCATGACCCATAGCAATACCATCATCAACCCCAATCGTATTAAACTCGAAAGGAACACAACCGTTCTTTTTAATCTCATCTTTTATAATGGCACTTACTTTATCTAAAAAGAAATGTCCAGGGATTACTTCAATAAATGAATTTGCCACTCCAATAAATGGTTTATCAAAATCTTCATCTTGTAATCCAGTTGCTCTAAATAAACTTCTGTGAGGCGCTCGAGCATGCCCTTTTTTTACTTCATCACTTCTCATAATAATCCTTAAATCTATATAGTTTATATTTTTTTGTATTATAGTTTAATTTTGATTAATTTGTTAAATTTTACAAATTTGCATATTTTTTGAAAATGTACTTGACAAATATAAAAAATTGTATTATAATTCCGCCACTAAATAAGAGATGACGGCTTATTTATTATTTACCTTAGATTCTTGAAATCTAAAATACATGCGAGTGTGGCGGAATAGGTAGACGCGTTGGACTTAAAATCCAATTCCGGTTTCGGAGTGTCGGTTCAATTCCGACCATTCGCACCATTACAAATACAGAAAATTACACTAATAGAGAGTTGACAGAGTTGGTCGAACGTACCGGTTTTGAAAACCGGCGAGGGTCATACCTCCGGGGGTTCGAATCCCCCACTCTCTGCCACTTTTGCAATCACAAAAAATAATCTTATTTACAACATTTCAAAAAAACTAAATTTTTACTTGCTTTTTATATATTAAAGTGCTACAATTTTATTATATCAACAATATGGAGGTGTAAATGTCGAAGGTTTCACATTTTTAGCATTGTTAAATACTAATTAAAAAATAGTTTACTACAGAGTAAATATTGTAAATATGTGTTTATTTATAACATATTGAATAAAAAAGGGAAAAGGTTCAAGCCTTTTCCCTTTTTTTATTTTAAAATACTATTTATTTATCTTCAAGAACTTCAAATTCATCTTTTTTATTTAGCTTTTTATTATCCGTAGAAAATACTTTTTGCACATTTAATACTTGATTTCTATCTACTAAACAAGTCATTTTATCTTCTGATAAAGACCCTTTACTAGGATCATTAATGGGTATTTGGAAAGTTACTTGCATATATTTCATCTTTCTAACAAGATGCATAACACCTAAAGATAATAAAACAATAACTATAATAATCACTGTACCTAAAATAAGAGTCAAACTAACAACATTTTTTTCACCCTCCTCTATGCCACCTAAAATAGCAACACGAATTGACAATAACAAAAGACCTATAATAGTGATAAAAATTCCCAATAATAATCGTGCACTTGTAATATCCCACTGTTTTTGCTTGATAAAATCAACAAATTTCCATGTAAATATCATAGAAACTAAAATATACGTAATAAATAAAATTACTGTAGACATACTTTTTCCTCTCTTTTCATAAATTACTCAATAGGTAATGTTATCGTAAATTTTGCACCTGTATATGTTTTACTATCATGTTCAAATGTGACATTAGATGCTTCAATAGTACCATCCATCCCATCCACAATGAGATTATAAGACATACTTAGTCCAAGTCCTGTTCCTTGTAAAGGATGCTTCGTAGTAAAATAGGGTTCAAATACTTTTGGTAAAATTTCTTTCGCTATTCCACCTGCATTATCTTTTATAGAAATTGTAACACTATCACTTTTTTGTATAGTCTCAATAATAATGATTTTATCATCAAGGTTTTTCTCGTTTAGAATATCTTTTGCATTATTGAATATATTGATCAAACATTGTGTAAGTTCATTTTCATATCCACTGATAGTTATATTCTCATCTAGTCTAAGAATAACTTGTAAATTATGATTTTGAATTGAAGGATTCAGTAAATGTAGAAAGCTTGAGATTGTGTCTTTAAGTTTAAATCTACTTTTTACGCTTTTACCTTTTATATAATTCCTAAAATCATCTATTGTTTTAGAAAGATACTGGGCATTATTATTAATCATATTACATGTATTCGTAAATGTTTCATCAGTTAATACACCATACTCTTTTTGTAGTTGCATTCCCGTGGCACCTGTAGATATAATTGAAAGTGGCTGTCTCCATTGGTGCGCAATATTTCCTATCATCTCACCCATTGCTGCCATTTTTGATTGTTCGTTTAAAAGTTTTTCAGCTTTTTTACGATCTGTAATATCTAAAACACTCCAAATAACACCAAATTCATTTTCCCCTAGCATAATACTCGAACCGAGTACTTCACACCAGATAATTGTACCATCTTTTGTTTTCCATACGTGTTCTATTCTATTGTTAGCATTTAATTTGGCTTCTTGAAATGCTTTTGCAAACTCGAGATAAGATTCGTCATTAATATGAAATATAGAAGCATTTTTACCAATTAACTCTTCTTTTTCATATCCATAAATTTCACAGAAACGTTTATTTACGTTTACAACATTTCTGTTATTATCAGATACAAAAATACCTGCAGCATTTTTTTCAAATATCTCTTCATATCTTTTTTTCGATTTTAGTAATTCAGACTGTATTTCTACCATTTGTGTCAAGTCTGTAAAAATTGCAAGATACCTATGTTCATTTTCAATTGAACTTATACTTATCCATTGATAAATCTCTTTACCATTTTTATGTTTATTGACAATCTCACCAGACCATTTTGAAGTCTCATTGATACTATTCCACATCCTTATATAAAGATCTTTTTCATTTTTAGGAGATGCTAAAATTTTAGGATTTTTACCTAATAATTCTTTTATTTCATAACCGTATGTATCAAGAAAGGCCTGATTTACATCAATTATTTTATTATTTTCATCTGTTATTATCATCCCATCAGATGCATTTTGCATCGCATTTGAGAATAAATTTAGTTTCTGTTGATCATCTTTATTTTTAATAACTATATTTACAATAGATGCACTGATTTCTAATAGTTTTTTATGAAATTGTGATGGAATCCTATGTTCAAAAGAGGATAAAGCAAATGTACCTATAACGTTTTGCTTATCATCTCTTATAGGCATTGACCAACAAGAACAAATATTAAAATCTATTGCAACTTGATGAAGGTCTTTCCATCTTGGATCAGTAAAAGTATTTGAAACAAACTGTGGTGATTTTTTAAATACCGCGTTTCCACAAGACCCTCCGTGTTCACTTGGTTTTAAATTTTTTAGAGCATCATGACCTACTTGAGGTATAGAAGGAGCTGATAAAACATTCATCAATCCTGTGGTTTGATTTAATATCATTATAGAAGCAACAGAATTAGGAAGAAGTTGTTCTGCTAGATTACATAATGTAGCTAATATCAAATCAAATTTTTCTCTAGAGGCTATCATATTGAGAATTTTTTGTTGAAACTCTAAAATATTATTATACTCATTAGGAGTAAGAGCAACTTCAGCTAATGTAGCTTCTTCTAAAAGTTGGCAGTTTTCTGAATGCTTTTTCATAATCTACTTCTTTTTTATTTATATGATAACATAATTTATTCTAAATCATATATTACTAGAAAAAAATTGTTTATATAATTCTTTATTATATTTATTTTATATTAAGTTTTAAAAGATATAATTCCACCCAAGATTAAAAAAGTATATTACTTTATCTTAAAGTAAATAAATATACATGTCAGGGTAGCTCAGCTGGTTAGAGCGCTGGTCTCATAAGCCGGAGGTCGAGGGTTCGAGTCCCTCTCCTGACACCATACATTTTTTAAAAAATCACAAAACAACTCATTATTTTCATAAAAAACAAAAGATACTTAAAATTATCCACAATTAATCATTAATTAACAATTGATACATTAGAATTATTAAAAATCATAGGTGTAACATTTTGTACAAATATAATCTCTCTTTGCTATATGTTGAAAACAATACCTCTTCCATTGAAGGGCTAAAATCAATTCTAGAACCATTAGCAACTAAACTATTTATTGCCGATTCATTTGATGATGCACTAAAATATGCAAAATATGAAAAACCTGATCTTGTATTAACAACTCAAGAGCTTCCAACATTTGATGGAATCACGCTTTGCCACGAGATAAAAAAACTCAATCCTGAAACACGATGCATATTACTCTCTTCACAAAATAGTGAAAATATTTTATTAAATGCCATAGAGTTAGGAATCAATGGGTATTTAAAAAAACCTTTTGATCTAGAACATTTATCGAAAATCATCAAAAAAAATATACAAGAGATAATAAAAGATAAAGATAAAATCGAACTTTTTAATCTTCTTAATGCATACAAAAATGCTGTTGATCTCAATGCAATTGTCTCAAAAACAGACCCAGAGGGAATAATCACTTATGTAAATAAAGCTTTTATAAAAATCTCTGGATATAAAAAAGAGGAACTTATAGGTCAGCCTCACAATATAATACGTCACCCAGACATGGACTCTTTAGTATTTGAAGATGTTTGGAACACAATAAAAATAAAGAAAAAACCTTGGTATGGTGAACTCAGAAATAAAACAAAAGATGGATCATCTTACTATGTTAAAACAATTATAAACCCAATAGTTGATAGTGATAATAATATTATTGAATTTATCGCAATTCGTTCAGACATTACAGAGATACATGAAAGAAAAGAGTATTTAAAAGATCAATACCATATCAAATCTGAAAAATTTGAAGATGTTGTAAGACTTTCTCAAAACTATGAAGATGCGATGGATAAAAGTAGTATCATCATAAGAATATCAAAAGATTTAAAAATAAATTTTGTAAATGATAACTTTTGTAATCTTACAGGCTACACTAAAGACGAACTTATAACTCACCCTTACTATACACTATTAGATGAGAACACCTCTATACTTAAAGTGCACAGAATGTTTAAAAAAGCTGAAAAATTTGGTGTATGGAAGGGTGAACTACAAGGTTTTACAAAACAAGGTAAACAAATATTTTTCACCACAACCATTATTCCAATTAAAGATAAAAATAGTAATTTGATTGAATATATGGCTTTAAGAAATGACATAACTAAAATAAAAGAATTACACAATGAACTTGAAGCCACACAAAGAGAGATTATCTATACTATGGGTGAGATTGGAGAAACTCGTTCGCAAGAGACTGGGTATCATGTAAAAAGAGTAGCTGAATATTCGAAACATCTTGCCCTAAAAGCTGGGCTAAGTATCGAAGAAGCTGAGCTTTTAAAAATGGCATCTCCTATGCATGATATAGGTAAAGTTGGAATTCCAGATTCTATTTTACATAAACCTGCACGATTAGATGAAGATGAATTTAGAATTATGAAAGAGCATGCAAAAATCGGTTATGAACTTCTAAAAAATTCATCAAGAGAACTGTTAAGAACCTCAGCACTTGTTGCCCATGAACATCATGAAAGATGGGATGGGACAGGTTATCCACGTGGATTAAAAGGATCCCAAATTCATATCTTTGGGCGTATTACTGCTATTTGTGATGTATTTGATGCTCTTGCTCATGCAAGACCATATAAAAAAGCATGGGAATTAGAACGTATTTTAGAATTGTTCCATGAAGAAAAAGGGAAACATTTCGATCCAAATCTTGTAGAAATATTTCTTAATAATCTTGAGGATTTTTTAAAAATTAAAGAAAAATATTTAGATGCCTATGAGATAAAAAAATAATTTATCTCATAACTCTTAAACTCTAAATATCTTTATATCCAGAATATTGAATACCTGATAACATAGCCATATCTCTACTCCATGTAGAGATATCTTTTTGATTAAATTTACTTAAACTATCATGCCCACAAGCTCTTGCCATCATCTGCATCAATGAAGATGATGCTTCAAAAAAGTTATGTAGATTTTTAGCAGATTTTTCGATATTGAGTTGTTTTCTTAGCTCTGGATTTTGTGTTGCTATACCTACTGGACAATCATTTGTATTACACATTCTAGCTCCAACACAACCAATAGCTTGAATCACACTATTTGATAAAGCAATACCATCTGCACCTAATGCAAAAGCTTTTACAAAATCAATAGGAACTCGTAATCCTCCTGTAATAATAAGTGTAACATTTCCACTTGCACCTTGTTTGTCTAAATAGGCTCTTGCTCGTGCGAGTGCTGGAATTGTAGGTACGCTTATATGATCTCGAAACATAGTTGGAGCTGCACCAGTACTTCCCCCTCTTCCATCTAAGATAATATAATCAGCACTCGCATCTAAAGCAAACTGAATATCCTCTTCAATATGATTTGCGCTTAGTTTAAATCCAATAGGGATACCACCACTTACCTCTCGTACATGATTTGCAAAGTTTCTAAAATCTTCTACAGTATGTAGGTTTCTAAATGTTGCAGGTGAGATTGCAGGTTGCCCTTCAGGGATACCTCTGATTTCAGATATTTTACCTATATTTTTACTTCCAGGAAGATGTCCCCCTATTCCAGTTTTTGCACCTTGTCCACCTTTAAAATGAAACGCTTGCACTTTTTTTAATATCTCATCTTTATATCCAAATTCTCCACTTGCATATTCATAAAAGTATTGGCTGTTTTCTTCTTGTTCCTCAGGAAGCATTCCACCCTCACCTGATGAGATTCCAGTTCCTGAAAGTTGTGCCCCTTTTGCTAAAGCTATTTTTGCTTCATATGATAATGCACCAAAACTCATATCAGATACAAAAAGTGGAATTTTGAGTTTTAAAGGTTTTTTAGCCATTGGACCAATGATAAGTTCCGTTAAGACTTCTGTTTCTTCCAACAATGGTTTTGTAGCCATTTGTGCTGTCATGAGTTGTATATCATCCCAATGTGGAAGCTTTTCTCTTGGCACTCCCATTGAGGTCATCTCTCCATGTTTGCCAACAGTTTTGAGCCCATCTTGTGCTAATTGGTGAATAAACGATAAAGTTGGTTCATCTATAGTAGATCTGATATTATTTTGTTTTGATTGCACTTCTTGTTCATTTTCAATTACAATTTCTGTACCTATTTGTTCTTTTGTTAGAAATCTATGAGAACCATCACAGTAAGGTGACTTCTTTGTTGCTTTACAGGCACAAAGCATCGCTGTAGTATCTTTTTCTGTTACTATTACTTTTGGATTAAAGGTAGTTCCTACATGTGAGCCATCACAAAAAGGTTGACTTTTAGAACCTCCACAGGTACAAAAATGATACTCTTGCCCTTTTGATAATTGTACTTTTACTGGTTTTATATCTGCAATGATTGGATTTGGCATTGTAGACTCCTTTTTAATGAAATATCAATTAATTATACTCAATCTTAGTTATATTTCATAGTAAGAAAAGGTTAATTAAAAAACCTTTTCAAAAATGGTATTCGAGATAGTACAAAGATATCCAAAAATAATACAGATATAAGTGTCAATCCAACCAATGGAAAAAATAATGAAACACACAACATAGTTAGCATAGCACCTTTAAAATGAGGAAGATTAGATGGTGATGATGGAGCAACAAGTCTAAATCCTGAACCTTTTGGTCTTCTCTTCCACCATAAAATAATTCCAGAGATACTTAATGCCATAATTGCTAAACATATCAGAGTATTAATAATTAAATTCCAAACTGTTACTAATCCCATATGTAATGGGATCGTTACAGCCATCGTTTTTCCAGCAAGTGAATAATCATCAAAAGTAACTTTTGCTAATACTTTCCCACTATATCTATCAACATGCACAGTTTTATCTGCAAAAGGATTACTTGCATCTGCACTCATAGTATCCTGATTGATTGTCCATACACCTGTTTCCCCTTTTGGAAAAGAGATTCTATAGCGTTGTTCAAAACCGATTCTTTTTGCTAATCTTTGAATAGAATCTATATCAACACTCTTTCCTTCTAGTACCCCTTCTACCCCAGCTTGTGAACCAGACATTGGTAGTGGTGTTTGCTCTATAGCCCATGGCATCCCTTGCGATGGACCATTATTTAAAGAAGCATGTGTTTTGTCTGATAGTGGTACATCATTCCACTTTTGAGCAGGGAAAGTACTCCATGCTTGCATAATCTTTCCACCCCAAACTCCAGTCCAAGACATACCAGATAATAAAAACAATACAAAAAATACTGATACATACAATCCAATACTTTTATGTATCTCCATCCATTATAATCTACCTTTTAATGAAAGATTTGGAACTAATGAAAATCCTATATTTTTATCTCTTGGCCAACAATGTTAAAATCCTGAAACAATCAAAATAAAAGAAAATCCTGCTGCAATTTCTAAGATTCTATCACCCGTTGTACCTAAAAGAAGGTCACTATGAATATTATCAGCCAAATCATACCATCCAGCACGACGTGGCCACCCGTCAACGAGATTTCCCGTATATGGATCAACCGCTACCATTTTTTGTGAACCATCTTCTAATTTAATTCTAAAAACATTTACTCTATCTATATCTGGAGCAGTTATAAGC